>JAKURY010000003.1 GCA_022452145.1 Acidimicrobiales bacterium
ACAGGGTGGTGAACGAGCTTCGTGCACTCGGGAAGGACGAAACCGGGCCGCTGCTTGTCGACGAGTTGACCGCCTTCGATCAACTGCACTACCACGGCACCGAAGCAGTGGATGAAGCGATCAGGGCGACGAACATCGACGAGGGGAGTTCGGTTCTGGAGATCGGTTCAGGGCTCGGGGGGCCGGCCAGGTACCTGGCGTCGGTAACGGGAGCCGAGGTGACCGCGCTGGAGCTTCAGGAAGACCACCATCTCATGGCATCGACTCTCACGGAGCGGTGCGGCCTCGACGACAGGGTGAAGCACCTGTGTGGTGACTTTCTGACCCATCACTGGGATGGTGCGCAGTTCCAGGCCATCGTCAGTTGGCTGGCGCTGTACCACATCCCCCAGCGGGACGTCCTCCTCGAGCGGTGCCGATCGTTGCTCGAGGACGGAGGCTTCGTCTACGCCGAGGACCTCTGTGAACGCAGGCCCTTCGATGACCTCGAAAGGGAGGAGCTCGCGACAGACCTCTTCGTCAACTATCTGCCGAGCCGGGATCAGTACCGCCAGGATCTCATCGATGCTGGCTTCAAGCCGATCCTGTTCGAGGACATGTCAGACGATTGGGCCGTTTTCACCCGTGATCGCCTGAACTCGTACCTCGAGCACAGGGACCGACATCTGCGGGTTCACGGCGAAGAGGTGTTCGAGACCATGTGCGCCTTCTACGACACGATGGTGCGCCTCTTCTCGGGAGGAAAGTTGGGCGGTCTCAGGGTGGTGGCGCGCAGGATCTGAGTCAGCGGGCTGGCTGGCCTCCAACCGGCGGGTCAGGAGTCAGGCGTCGCGGTGGCGGATCAGGAAGTCCCTGACCGGTCCGAGGACCCGGTCGGGCGCCTCGACCAGGATCGAGTGCTTCAGGTCGTCGAGGATCACCAACTCGGCGTCGGGTAGCTCGCCCGCGATGAAGCGGTTCAGCCTGGGATTACAGCCTCCGTCGAACTCTCCTGTCATCACGAGGCACGGGCATGAGATCTCGTGCAGCCATGGAGCCATCTCGGCCCCGGCGTACACGTCGAAGACGCTCAGGAACACATCCTCGGGCGTGCCGAGCACCTGCTCGATCCGGTTGCGGATGGCGTCGGGCCGCGCCTCTATGAAGTCGTCGGTGTACCAGCGGTCAAGCAGGGTGCCGAGCACCGGTTCGACCCCATCGACCCGCATTCTGGCCACGACGCCATTGACCCTGGCGCTGTCGTCGGCGGTGCGGCCTGCCGCCGTGCTGAGCAGCACCACGCTGGCGGTGTGTTCCGGATGTGCCCTGGCGTAGGCGGGGCCGATCTGCCCGCCCAGCGAATGGCCGATCACGTGAATGCGGTCGTGGGCCAGCCGGACCCGCAGTGCCTCGAGGTCGTCCACCAGGTCGTCCAGCGAATATGGCACGTCAGGGACGGGGCTCTTGCCGTGTCCGCGAAGGTCGTAGCGGACGCAGGTGAAGTGCTCCTCGAGGCCGGGAAGCAGCCCGTCCCACGTGACCCGACGGGATCCGATCCCGTGGACCATGTAGAGGGGCGGACCCTCGCCGGAGACGGTGTAAGAGACGTCTATGGCGGTCATGGCCGGGTTCTCTCCGCGGGGTCGGGTTCGGGTCGGACGGTCCGGTGTCCGGTCAGGCCGCTGCGGCGCGTTGTTCGAGGTGGGGCTTGACCTCGGTGGCGAAGCGTTCCATGGCTTCGAGATGCTCGCCCTGGGGCTGGCCCAGGTTGGAGCTCAGGATCACCTCGTCGATACCGGTGTCCCGGTACTCGCCCAGGCGCTCCACCATCTCGTCGGGCGGGCAGATGATGAGGTTCTCCTCGAGTTCTTCGATCGTCTGCTGGCGGGGGAGGGGCTGGATGACCCCGTTTCGCACGATGCCTGGGCCGGTGAACAGGTTGTCGAAGCGGCTGTAGTACTCGTAGGCCATCTCCACCTTGTGGCGGGCGTCGGCGACGTCTCTGGCGCAGTAGATGATCCGTGACATCATGATCCGAAGAGGGCGACCGGCCTCGCCCATCTCCGCCTTCGCCTCCTTGTGGGCGGCGATCTGGGCACGGAACAGGTCAGGCCGGCCGGCCAGCGGCGTGGTCTGGATGTTGAAGCCACGCCTGGTGTAGGCGGCGATCCCGGGAGGATTCATGACCGCCACCATGAGCTTCGGCATGGGCTGCGTCATGGGACGCGGCATGACGGTGAGGGGCTCGAACTGGTAGAAATCGCCGTTCCAGGAGACCTCCTCGGTGGTCATCAGGGCTATGAGCACGTCGAGGCTCTCGTCGAACTTCGCCCGGGACTCCTCGATCGACGAGCCCATGCGTGCCATCTCGTAGGCGAAGGCACCCCGTCCGACGCCCAGGATGAGTCGCCCGTCGGTGAGGATGTCGGCCTGGATCACCTCGCCGGCGAACACCCTCATGTCACGCAGTGGCAGGGCGGCCACCGAGGTGACCAGCTCCATGCGGTCGGTCTCACATGACAGCTTGACCGCCATCTGGAGTGGTGACGGCGTGAGCAGCAGGTTGATGAGGTGGTGTTCGGGGATGGTCACCCCGCGGTAGCCGAGGCGCTCGGCGGTCGTCGCCTGCTCGACCATGTCCGCGAACAGGCGCTGACCGCCGTACGCCGGATCGGGCATGTAGCTGGAGAGGAAGTGGTTGAAGTCCACTGAGGCCTTCCGGGGTCAGGTGGGCCGGGCTGCTCAGCCTTTCAGATCGAAGTCGCCGATGTCCGGCTCGGCCATGACCTCACGGAACCTCTGGAACGTCCACGGCCATGCCGCTGGCACCCCACGGTCGTCCAGGTACCAGCTCCTGCAACCTGTCGCCCAGACCGTTCCCTTCGCCGCCTCCACACGTGTGGCCTCGAACGCCTCGGTGGCCTCGGCAGTGGCGCTGATCCGGGCGCACCCGCCTGAGCGGAGCCGTTCCAGCAGCTTCAGGATGAAGGCGAACTGGAGCTCGGCCACCTCGATGAGCGAGAAGTTGCCGATGGGACCGTTGGGTCCGTTGAGCATGAAGAAGTTGGGGATGCCTGGAATCGAGATCGACTTGTAGGCCGTCGGGCGGTCCGCCCAGATCTCGGACAGCCGTGCGCCCGTGGGGCCCACCACCTCCATGGGGCGCATGAACCGGTCGACCCGGAACCCGGTGGCCAGGACTAGCACGTCCAGGGCGTGGACTCGACCGTTGGCCGTGCGAACCCCCTCCGGTTCGACGCACTCGATGGCGTCGGTGACCAACTCGGCATTCGGATGCTGGATTGCCCTGTAGAAGTCGGGGGAGACGACGAGCCGCTTGCATGCCGCCCGGTAGTCGGGGCGAAGCCGCTCGCGGAGCTCCGCATTGGTCACGCTGTCCTCGAGGTTGGCCAGGCAGGCGGCCTCGATCATGCGCATCCCCTCGGACTCGGCGTCCACGACGGCATTGGAGAAGCCGTTGGCGAACATCTCGGAGATGTCCTCGTGGAGTGCGTGCATCACCGTCGGGTCGTCCCTGAAGGCCTGGCGCTCCCCGTCGGTGTAGGCAGGGTTCTCCTGGGGCATCACCCACTGGGCCGTCCGTTGGAAGAGGTGCAGCAGCGCTACGCGGTCGGCGACGGCTGCCACCATCTGAATGGCCGACGAGCCGGTACCGACGATGCCTACCCGCTGCCCGTCGATGGGAACCGTCTCGTCCCAGCGGGCGGTGTGGACGGTCCGGCCGGCGAAGGAGTCGAGACCGTCGATGTCGGGGATGTAGGGGTGGTGGAGCACCCCGGTGGCGGCTATCACCACGTCTACGACGTCGTGGGCGCCCAGCGAGGTCTCGAGGTGCCACCGGCCATCCACGAAGTCGCAGCGGACCACCTCTTCGCCGAAGCGGACGGACCCCGGAACGGCATTGGACGCAGCGACCCCTTCGAGGTACGTGAGGATCTCCGCTCCCGACGAGAACCGGTGGGTCCACTCGGCGTTGGGGGCGAAGGAGTAGCTGTAGAGCGCCGATGGCACGTCGCACGCCACGCCCGGGTAGGTGTTCTCCCGCCATGTGCCACCGAGGCCGTCGGCCTTCTCGTAGATGGTGACGTTGCTGTAGCCGTGCTCCCGGAGCTTTATCGTCGACAGGATTCCCGACATGCCGGCACCGATCACGGCGAAGCTGAGTTCCCGCCGGCCCGTGGTCTGTGCCTGCGCGTCACGGCCCATGGCAGGTCTGGTCACGGCGGTCAGTACAACAGGAGCCGGTACGGGCACAAAATTGGCCGGGTTGTCCTGCGGGGTGTGCCGGTCCGCCCGGTGTGGGTCGAGTTGCAGTGTCGACGGCCCGGCTATCTACAACACCTAGCCTCGACGCATGCCACGGGCAGACGACCGCGACCTGTACGCCGGTCCCGGCTGCAGGGTGCCGGCGGCCGAGGTCACGTGGCGGTTCGGTCCATCTGGTGGTCCGGGAGGACAGCACGCCAATCGCGCCCACACCCGGGTCGAGGCCGAACTCGACCTACGGATCGCAGGCGGCATCGACGATGACATCCGCGGTCGTCTGGTGGCCCGGCTCGGGCCGAGGTTGCGCGTGGTGGTCGACCGGCACCGCTCTCAGGTCCGCAACCGTGAGCGGGCCCTCGAAGAGCTTGAGCGACGGATTCGGGAGGCGCTCGTGGAGCAGCGGTCCCGGCGTCCCACCCGTCCCCGTAGGGGTGCGGTCGAGCGCCGCCTGGAGGCCAAGCGCCGGAGGGGAGCCCGGAAGGCCGAGCGGAGGCGGGACTGGGATTAGTCGGCGTCGTCGGGGACCGCTGTTGCGTCGTCCTGGGTAGCGGCCGGGTCGTTCTGGGTCACCGGCTGGTCCTCCAGGCCTGCCAGGAACACCATCAGGACGGCCCCAAGCTTCTGGACCTGGGTCCGGGTGATCCCGTAGGCGTCGGCCATCCGGACCAGGACAGCCTGTTCGGCCTGGTTCCAGGCCACGGTCTCGGCGACCGGTCCGTAGGCGTCGGGCCTGTCAGCGGCGGCGAGCGGGGTGATCGCAGCGGCGCCCGGCAACTCGCTCAGGAACTCCAGAGTGTGGACACCGAAGCGCAGCAACCAGTCGGTGGACTTCCCGAGTTGTCGGGCCGTTGCCACCAGGTCCTCGTGCTCCTTGGCCGTGAACCCCGTGGAGATACCAGCCGGTGGGGTGATCTCGGAGTCCACGCATCCCCGTGCGGTTCCCGTTCCGGTCGTGTGCGGGTCGAAGAACTCGGGCTTGAAGCCCGATCCCGGATCCTGCGTTGTCAGGAAGCGGTGGATGCCCGCGGCGATCACCCGACCCTCCAACTCCTGGATCTGCGGCAGGGCCAGGAGTTGGGCCTCCGGCGGGTTGGAGAGGTACAGACCTTCTGTGATCACGGACGTCAGGTCGGGCGTCATCCGGAGAATTCCGTAGGTCTCGGCACGGGGCTCCCGGAGGCGGGTGGAGACGCCCTGGTGGACCGTGCGCACCCACGGGACCCAGTACGGCGAGAAGGCCGACTGGATCTCCTCGAACAGGATGCCGGCCAGGCGGGTCGACTCAGGGTCGTCGACTTGGTGGAAGGTCTCGGTGCCCGGTGTGTCGGACCGTCGCGTCGCCCCGCCGTTGTGGTGGATCGAGACAAACGCCAGGGGAGTCAGGGCGTTGGCAATGGCGGCCCGCTGGCGGATCGGCATGTGTGTGTCACGGCGGCGGGTCAGCGCCACCGTGTAACCGAGGTCCTCGAGGGCGAGTTGGGTGTGGAAGGCCACCATGAGGTTGAGGTCCCGCTCGGTCAGGCCGTTGGCACCAACGGCTCCGGACTCCGGTCCGCCGTGCCCCGGGTCGAGCACCACGTCGACGGGGCCGAACGGCCTTCCGTCGTCGTAGACGATCGGGTTACCACACGTCGAGCTGACGATCGTCCCGTCCGGAAGCTCATCCAGGATCGGCAGGATCACCTCGTCGGGGCCCAGGACGGCACCGGCCAGGGCGGTCGCCACACCGACTCCCGACGTGACCACCACCAGGACGATGGCTACCACTTCCAGGAGGAGACGGGTGGGTCGGGGAGCCTTGAGCACGTGGGGACGGTACGGCATGGACATGGGGGGCGAGTGCATCGAACCACCCCGGGCGCCGAGCGACCCCCGATCGGCGCCAGGGGTCGCTGAGTTGAACCGCGGCTCAGGTGACTCCTAGAATTGCTCCTCCTCGGTGGAGCCCTCCAGGGCCAGCGTCGAGGCCGTACCGCCGGAGATGACCGTGGCGATGTCGTCGAAGTAGCCGGCGCCGACCTCGCGCTGGTGTCGGGTGGCCGTGTAGCCGTCGTCCTCCATGCCGAACTCGGCCTGCTGCAGGGCCACGTAGGCCGTCATGTCCGACTCCGTGTAGCCGCGGGCCAGGTCGAAGGCCGAGGCGTTCAGGGCGTGCCAGCCGGCCAGGGTGATGAACTGGAACTTGTAGCCCATCTTCCCGAGTTCCCTCTGGAACTTGGCGATGGTCTCGTCGTCCAGGGCCGCCTTCCAGTTGAACGACGGTGAGCAGTTGTAGGCCAGCATCTTGCCGGGGAACTCTGCGTGCACCGCGTCGGCGAACTCCTGGGCCTGGTCCAGGTCCGGCGTGCCGGTCTCGCACCAGATGAGGTCGCAGTAGGGGGCGTACGCCAGGGCCCGGGCGATGGGGGTGGCCATGCCCGGCCGGGTGTTGAAGAAGCCCTCCGTGGTGCGTTCGCCGGTCAGGAACGGCTTGTCTCGGTCGTCCACGTCGGTGGTGATCAGCGTGGCACTCAGGGCGTCGGTCCGGGCGATCACCACCGACGGCACGCCGAGCACGTCGGCGGCCAGGCGGGCGGCGGTCAGGGTACGGATGTGCTGCTGGGTCGGGATGAGCACTTTTCCGCCCATGTGGCCGCACTTCTTCTCCGAGGCCAGCTGGTCCTCGAAGTGCACGCCGGCGGCGCCGGCCCGCAGCATCCGCTTCATGAGTTCGTAGACGTTCAGAGCGCCACCGAAGCCGGCCTCGGCGTCGGCCACAATCGGGACCATCCAGTCCCTCAGCATCACGCCCTTGTTCTCCGACCACTCGATCTGGTCGGCCCGGCGCAGGGCGTTGTTGAGGCGCTCCACGACGGACGGGACCGAGTTGGCCGGGTAGAGGCTCTGGTCCGGGTACACCTGACCGGCCAGGTTGGCGTCACCGGCAACCTGCCAGCCGGAGAGGTACAGGGCGGGTAGGCCACCCTTGACGTACTGGATGGCCTGCCCGCCGGTCATGGCTCCGAGGGCGTGGACGTAGTCCATCTCGTGCATCTTCTGCCAGAGCACCTCGGCACCGTGGCGGGCAATGGAACACTCGGGGAGGACCGATCCCCGCAGCCGGACGACGTCGGCAGCGCTGTAGTCGCGCCGGACGCCCTCCCAGCGGGGGTTCTCGGCCCAGTCCTTCTCCAGGACTGCGACCTGGTCGTCGAAGGTGTTACGCATCGGTTGCTCGCTTTCGTGGGGGAAGGACCGGCTCAGCCGGCGGACCCCGTAGGGGGATCTGGTTGTAGCGGCCCGTCAGCCGAGGAGTTCATATGCGGGCAGGGTGAGGAACTCGACGAACTCCGAGGCAAGGGTCACCTGCTCGAAGACCCGTCTGGCATCGTCGAACGGCAGGTCGGCGAATGCCTCGCTGCCGAGTTCATCGGCTATGACGCCCATCTGGGTGTCGATCACCGTGCGGACCAGGTCGGCGGTGACCGGGGTGTCGTCCTCCAGGAGGCTGCCGTGACGGATCCACTGCCAGACCTGCGACCTGCTGATCTCGGCCGTGGCGGCGTCCTCCATGAGGTTGTTGATGGCAGCCGCACCGCTGCCGGAGAGCCAGGAGGCCAGGTAGCGGAGGCCGACGTAGACGTTTGTGGTGAGGCCGTCGAGGGTGACAGAGCCGCCGGTGAGGTCGACTGAGAGGAGGTCGTCGCCGGACACCACGACGTCCGGGCGGAGGCGGTCGACCTGGTTGAGGCCCTGGCCGAGGATGGCGTTGAACTCGATCTCGGCGACGGTCACCAGGTCGGGGTGGGCCACCCAGGTGCCGTCACAGCCGTCGTTGGCCTCGCGCCGCTTGTCCTCCTTGACCTTCGTGAGTGCCCGGGCGGTGACCTCGGGATCGCGGCGGTTGGGGATGAAGGCCGCCATGCCGCCGATGGCGTGGGCGCCCCGCTTGTGGCAGGTGGCCACCATGAGCTCGGTGTAGGCACGCATGAACGGCACTGTCATGGTGACGTCGGCCCGGTCGGGGAGGACGAAGGCGGGATCAGAGTTGAACTTCTTGCCGACGCTGAAGATGTAGTCCCAACGACCGGCGTTGAGGCCGGTCGAGTGCTCGCGGAGCTCGTAGAGGATCTCGTCCATCTCGAAGGCGGCGGTGATGGTCTCGATGAGCACGGTGGCCTTGACCGAACCGCGGGGAACTCCGAGGGCGTCCTGGGCGTGGCAGAAGACGTCGTTCCAGAGGCGGGCCTCGTGGTGGTTCTCCAGCTTCGGGAGGTAGAAGTACGGGCCGGTGCCCTGGTCGAGGGCCTCCCTGGCGTTGTGGAAGAAGGCGAGGCCGAAGTCCACGAGGCTGGCTGCGGCCGGTCGGCCGTCGATCTGGAGGTGCCCCTCCGGGAGATGCCAGCCGCGGGTCCGGATGACCAGGGTGGCCGTCTCGTCGTTCAGGGTGTAGCTCTTGCCGCCGCGACGAAGGCTGAGGTCACGCCGGATGGCGTCCCGCACGTTGACCTGGCCCTCCAGCATGTTGTCCCAGGTGGGAGAGCTGGAGTCCTCGAAGTCGGCCATGAACACGCGGGCTCCCGAGTTCAGCGCGTTGATCATCATCTTGCGCTCCGGAGGACCGGTGATCTCGACCCTGCGGTCCAGCAGGTCCTTGGGCGGCGGAGCGACCGTCCACGTGCCCGAGCGGATCTCGGCGGTCTCGGGCAGGAAGTCCGGGCGAAGGCCGCCGTCGAACTTCTCCTGCCGGATGCGTCGGTTCCTGAGCAGGTCGATGCGCCGGTCGCGGAAGGTGCGGACCAGGTCGGTCACGAAGGCCGTGGCTTCCGGGGTGAAGATCTCGTCGCGCCTCGGATGTTCGCTGATCTGGATGCCGTCCAAGCCGGACATGTGCGCTCCCGTGGCTCTCCTGGTACGTCTCGCAGGTTGAGTATTGACGATTTTCCGGATCCCGAACCTGACCGGCGGGCCGGAAAGTTCCCCTAGGCTGCCCGAAACCGCGAAGAATCAACAGAGTTCGGTTAATTCTCTTCTCGAACCGTGTGGTTCGTGGCAGTGGATACGTCGACGGGTACGACTGGAAGGGGAACGGCGATGGTTGCTCCGGCCTCGGGGAAGGCGTTCGATCCGATCGTTCTGGGTCACCGACTGCGACACATGCGACGTTCTGCCGGGCTGACGCTGGCCGGCCTGGGAGAGCGGATCGGCCGGCCGGCGTCCTACCTCTCCCAGGTCGAGAACGGACGGATCGAACCCAAGCTGGGCGTGCTGGGCGACCTGGCGGCGGCCCTCGGCTGCGGCACCGTCGACCTCCTGGACCCCACGCCGCCGAGCCGACGAGCCGAGCTGGAGATCCAGTTGGCGCGGGCCCAGGCGGGGCCGTGGCGTAGCACCCTGGAGCTGCCGGAGCTTCGTGCCGGTGCCCGACTCGACGACGACGTGCTGGAGGCGCTCGTCGGTCTCTATAGGGCGCTCCCCGACGTGGAGGTGAGCCGTTCCGGCCTGGCGAGCCTCGAGGCCGGCGATCGTGCCCGGATTGCCAACATCGCCCTGCGCACCGAGATGCGTAGCCGGGACAACTACTTCGCCGAGATAGAAGCCGAGGCGTCCGCTGGCCTGAAGGCGGCCGGCTACACCGGCGAGGGGCCACCCACCGAGAGGCACATGGCCGACCTGGCCGCCCACTACGGGTTCACGGTCGAGCGGGTGAAGGGCATGCCGCGGACGGCCCGGTCCGTGACCGACACCCGCCGGCGGGTGATCTACATCGCCCAGCGCGACGATCTCACCGTGCGTGCCGCCCGATCGGTGATCCTCCAGACGCTCGGGCACTTCGCCCTCGAGCACGCCGAGACCACCGACTTCGAGGGGTACCTACGCCAGAGGATCGAATCCAACTACTTCGCGGCCGCCGTGCTGGTGCCCGAGGCCGCGGCGGTGGACTTCCTGGTCGCCGCCAGGGACGACCGGGACCTCTCCATCGAGGACCTCAAGGAGCGGTACTACGTCTCCTACGAGATGGCCACCCACCGGTTCACGAACCTGGCCACCGTCCGACTGGGCGTCCCGGTGCACTTCATCCGGACAGATCCCGAGGGCACGATCACCAAGGCGTACGAGAACGACGGCATCGAGTTCCCTGCCGACGCCGACGGCGGCCTGGAGGGTGCGCGCCTGGGTCGACACTGGGGAGCGCGCCAGGCCTGGGACGGATCCGATCTCCTCCACTACCAGCTCACTACCACCGACCGGGGGGAGTTCTGGTGTGTGACCTACATCGAGAACGCAACCGAGCGCACCCCCTATGCCGTGACGCTGGGGTGCAGGGCGGCCGACGCCGGCCTGTTCAGGGGAGGCGGGACCCTCCGCCGGGTCAGCGGCCGAAGCGAGGACGATCGGGTCGAGCCGGAGATCCTGCGTCGCTGGGACGGCGTGGCCTGGCCCTCGGCGTCAGAGAGGAGCTTCATCCTGACGGCGCTGCCGTCGGCCAGTCGGGAGTTCACGCCCTTCCCGGGTATCGACCTGCTCGACGTATACCGGTTCCTCGACCGCCAGGCCTGACCGGCACCTGGCGCCGGGAGCCTCAGCCCTTGGTGAACGGCTCACCTGCTTCGACCCGTCGGCGGATCTCGGCCACAAAGCCGCCGAGGTCGATGGTCCGGACGACCGCCGGGTCCCTGACCACGCCGGTGTGGGTGACGAACCGCTCGCCGTCCCAGCGGTGGAGCTGGAAGGCGGGGGGTTCGTCGACGGCGGCTCCGCGGTCCGGATGGAAGTCCAGCCGTAGTTGGTTGCCGGTGGACGGACAGGCCGAGACCAGCGTGGAACCGATCGAGGTGTGGATGGGCCGGTGGAGGTGACCGGTCACCAGCAGGCGCACCTGGGCGTGGCGTTGTATCACCGCCCGCAACCGGTCGGCATCCAGGAGCCCTGCGTCGTCCATGAACCGCAACCCGGTCTCGAAGGGTGGAAAGTGTGTGAACACCAGGGTGGGCCGGTGCGGAGCAGCAGCCAGGGCGCCCTCTAACCAGCGTTCCCGTTCCAGGTCGAAGCGTCCGTCGTGCCGGCCGGGAATCGTGGTGTCCAGGCCGACGAGGCGGACGGGGTGGGCGTCCACCACGTAGCTGCAGTGGTCCTCGTCGACGTCGTCCGGTATCAGGCCGGCGAAGGCCTCGCGGAATCGGGGGCACTCGTCGTGGTTTCCCGGGATGGGGAGGAGTCGGTCGGCGATCGGGGCCAGGACCTCGACCAGGGTGGAGTACTGGGCCGCAGTGCCGTCGTCGGTCAGGTCACCGGTTGCCAGCACGACGTCCGGCGCCGGATCCAGGGCCATCAGGTGTTCCACCACCCGTCGAAGGGTCTCGGTGGTGTCGACCAGCCGGGCGAGATGATCTCCGTGGTCGCGGATGTGGCAGTCCGAGATCTGCGCGATCAGCACGCTCAGACTCTAGGGGACCGACTCGGAGCCGGGATCCTTGACGGAGCGGGTGAAGGGAATCGAACCCTCATCATCAGCTTGGAAGGCTGAGGTTCTAGCCGTTGAACTACACCCGCGTGCCCGGCGTAACGGACGCCATGAACCTACCGTCGGACTGTCGGGGACGACTCGACACACGGTGGCTACGCTGCCGCGCATGACAATCACAGTGCCGGAGGGCGCACACCTCATCGGCGGCGACTGGAGCACCGACGCCCCGGGTGGCAGGGCTGTCAGCGAGAACCCGGCCCGTCCGGACGAACCGGTCGGGGAGTACCCGCTGGGCGATGCCGGGACGGCGTCCGATGCGGTCGGCGCGGCGGTCGACGCCCAGGCGTCGTGGCGCGCCATCGGCTTCGGCGGTCGGGCCCGGACCATGGAGCGGGTCGCCGTCCTGTTCGACGAAAGGGCCGACGACCTGGCCCTGCTGTGCACCATGGAGGAGGGCAAGACCCTCGCCGAGTCGCGTGGCGAGGCGGTGCTGGCGGCCGAGACCTTCCGTTACCAGGCCGGGCTGGCCAAGACTTCCACCGAGCGAATCTTCCCGACGAATAACCCGGGCGAGACCATCCGGACCGTCCGGGCCCCGCTCGGGGTGGTCGGGGTCGTGACCCCGTGGAACTTTCCGATCCTCATCCCGGTCTGGAAGATCGCTCCGGCCCTGGCCGCCGGAAACACCGTGGTGTGGAAGCCGGCCAGCAACACGCCGCTGCTGTCGGTGGCCATCGCCCGCCTGCTGGCCGACGCCGGCATCCCGGCCGGCGTGCTGAACCTGGTCCTCGGCCCCGGTTCGATGGGCGGAGCCGTCGTGGCCGACGAGCGGGTCGACGGGGTCACGTTCACCGGTTCGGTGGGCGTAGGCCATCGCATCCGCGACGTGGTCACGGCCCGCAACGGCCGCGTACAGCTCGAGCTGGGCGGCCACAACCCCTGCATCGTCTTCGGTGATGCGGACCTGGACATGGCGGTGGCCGCGGCGGTCGGCGGTGCCATGGGCGCCACCGGCCAGAAGTGCACGGCCACCCGTCGGATCATCGCCGTGGGCGACGTCCACGACGAGCTTGTCGACCGGCTGGTGGCCGGGGTCCGTGATCTGGTGGTGGGCGACGGCCAGGACACAGGGGTGGGCATCGGCCCGCTGGTGTCGTCCGACGCCCGGGCCGAGGTGGCTGAGGCCGTCGAGCAGGCCAAGGCCGAGGGGGCGGAGACGGTGGCCGTCAATGCCGGCACGCCCGACGGTCCCTGCTACTACCCGCCGACCTTGTTCGTGGGCGGTACCGACCTCACCATCACCCGCGAGGAGGTCTTCGGCCCGGTCAGCACGGTGCTGCGGGTCGAATCCGAGGACGAGGCCTTCGCTCTGGCTAACGACACCGAGTTCGGCCTGTCGGCCTCGGTCTTCACCAACGACATGTGGAAGATCGACCGGGCCGTCCACGAACTGCAGGCCGGCCTGATCAAGGTCAACGGCCCTACCACGGGATCGGAGATCCACGCTCCGTTCGGCGGCGAGAAGAACTCGTCGGGCCACGCGGCCCGCGAGCAGGGCGACACCGCCCAGGAGTTCTTCACCCGCACCCGGACCGCCTACATCAAGCCCGGCGTCCCCCGCTGAGCGGGCACCGTGGTCGACATCCGCGTGTCGCACGAGGCGTCCACTGACACCATCACGATGTCCACCGAAGAGGTCATTCCCCAGTTCGCCGATGCCGCCGAGGAGGCCGCCTGATGCCGCTCGAGATCCGGAAGTTGGTCACCCACACCGAGGAGATCCACATCGAGGGTGGCAGGACCGCCGAGCCGCCGCTGCTCCTGCACGGCGTGGTGGCCGTGATCGCCAATCCATGGACCGGTCAGGGCTTCGTGGAGGACCTGCGACCCACCATCCTCGACGTCGCTCCGAGGCTGGCCGACGTGATGGTTCCCCGTCTGGTCGAGATGGCCGGCGGCGGCGATTCCGTGGAGGCCTACGGCAAGGCGGCGATGGTCGGGACGTCAGGGGAGGTCGAGCACGGTTCGGCGCTGATCCACACGCTGCGCTTCGGCAACGTGTTCCGCGACGCCGTGGGCGGCACCTCCTACCTGTCGTTCACCAACACACGTGGTGGTCCCGGCTCGACGCTGTCCATCCCGATGATGCACAAGGTCGACCCCGGCTGGCGTTCCCACTACCTGACGCTCGAGGTCGCCGTCGCCGACGCGCCGGGTCCCGACGAGGTCGTCGTGGCCATCGGGGCCTCGGTCGGCGGCCGACCCCACCACCGCATTGGCAACCGCTACTCCGACATGGAGGAGATGGGGCTGACCGAGGAGTGAGCGTCGAGTCCTTCGTCCGCGTCGACGGCGTCGAGACCGGCGCCCGTCCGCCGCTCGTCCTGATCCACGGAGTGGGCCTCGACCACGCCATGTGGGACCCGGTGGTAGAGGCGCTGGCCACCGACCGCCGGGTCGTCAGGTACGACCTCCTGGGACACGGACGTTCGCCCGACCCGGCCGGGAGTCGGTCGATGGACGACTTCGTGGAGCAGTGCCTGGCAGTCATGGACGACCACGTGGACCGGATCCCCGATCTGGCCGGGCTATCCCTGGGCGGTCTGATCGCCCTAGGGCTGGCCGCCCGCCACCCCGGCCGCCTGGGTCGCCTGGCCCTCCTGAACACGGTCTTCGACCGGACGCCCGACCAGGTCCGGGTCGTCAGGGCCCGCCTGGCGCGGACCGAGGCCGAGGGGATGGCGCTGGTGGCCGACCTGGCCATCGAGAGGTGGTTCGCCTCCGACTGGCAGGCTGCTCACCCCGAGCGGGTCGGAGCGGTGCGCCGCTGCATGCTCGCCAACGACGTGGCCGCCTACCTGAAGGCCTACCGGGTCTTCGTGGACGGCGACCCGACCATGCCGGCCGCTGCGGCCGACGTCACCGCCCGGGCGCTCGTCATGACCGGTGAGCTGGATCCCGGCTCCACGCCGGCCATGAGCGAAGCACTGGCCTCCGCAGTCGCCGACGGCGTCGCGCGGATCCTGCCCGGCCTCCGCCATCTGCCCCCTCTCGAGGCGCCCGAAGCGTTCGTGGCCGCCCTCCTCGACTTCCTCGACCACCGTGACCAGGAGACCCCGTGAACGACTACCAGCTCTACATCGACGGAGATTTCTGCGAGGCCTCCGACGGAGGTCGATTCGACTCCACGAACCCTGCAACCGGCGAGGTCTGGGCCTCGGCGCCGGCGGCCACGGAGGCCGACGTCGACCGGGCGGTCCGGGCGGCGCACAGGGCCATGACCTCCGGTGAGTGGGCGTCGATGACGGCCACGGCACGGGGACGCCTGCTGTACCGGTTGGCCGACCTGGTGGCCGAGAACGCCCACAGACTCGGGGAGGTGGAGACCACCGACAGCGGCAAGCTGGCGGCCGAGACACGGGCCCAGTCGGCCTATGTGGCCGACTACTACCGCTATTACGCGGGGTTGGCCGACAAGATCCAGGGCGACACCCTGCCCATCGACAAGCCGGACCTGCACGTGTTCACGACACGGGATCCGATCGGCGTTGTGGCGGCGATCGTGCCGTGGAACGCGGAGTTGTTCCTGACCGCCACCAAGGTCGGACCTGCCCTGGCCGCCGGCAACGCCGTCGTCATCAAGGCCTCGGAGATCGCCCCGGCGCCCCTGCTGGAGTTCGCCCGGGTGCTCGATGAGGTGGGTTTCCCCCCGGGTGTCGTCAACCTGCTCAGCGGGTTCGGCGAACCCTGCGGCAGGGCGCTGACCAGCCACCCGATGGTCGGCAAGGTGGCATTCACTGGTGGCGTGGATACGGCCCGTCACATCGTGGCCAACACCGCCGCCAACCTGGCACCGGTCTCGCTCGAGCTGGGTGGCAAGTCACCGATCCTGATCTTCGACGACGCCGACCTGGATGGTGCCGTGAACGGGGCGGTGGCTGGGAACTTCGGCGCATCCGGCCAGAGCTGCGTAGCTGGCAGCAGGGTCTTCGTGCAGTCGGGGATCCACGACGAGTTCATCGCCGAGCTGGTCCGGAGGGCCGAGGCCATCCGGATCGGCGATCCGCTGGACGACGATTCCCAGATGGGCCCCCTGGCCACCCGTGCACAACGGGACCGCATCGAGGCCGTCGTCGCCGAATCCACCGGACAGGGGGCCATCCTCCACACCGGAGGAGCCCGACCCGAGGCCCTCGACGCCGGCTGGTACTACCTACCCACCGTGCTGGGATGCCCAGACCAGGACATCCGGAGTACGCGGGTGGAGCTCTTCGGGCCGGTCATGTCGGTGCTCTCCTTCGACACGGAGGCCGACGCCGTTGCCATGGCCAACGACACGGAGTTCGGCCTGGCGGCCGGGATCTTCACCGCCGATGTGTCCCGGGTCCATCGGGTGGCCGGAGCCATCAGGGCGGGGATCGTCTGGGTCAACACGTACAGGGCCATCTCGCCCATCGCCCCGTTCGGCGGATTCGGGAACTCGGGATCGGGACGCGAGGCCGGTGTCGACGCCATCAGGGAGTTCACGAGGACCAAGACCGTCTGGATCAACACCTCGGCGGAGCCGATGTCCAACCCGTTCACGATCCGTTGACCGGCGGGAGCCGAACCGCGGGGACATAGCCTCCCCGGCGTGGGAATGCACGAGTTCGACGAGTCGACCGACGACCTGGCTTGGGCCATCTTCCGCTATGCCCTTGACCGGGTGAGGACGGACCCGCCCCTGGACGGTCCCCGATCCCACCAGGAACTCTGGGAGGCGGTCGGGCAGACCATCACCGAGGAGGGCCTCGGGGGAGAGTCGGTGCTAGCAGCCTTCGCCGACCACTTGGCGCCGGCCTGCCTGTCGACCGACCATCGTCGGTTCCTGTCCTTCGTTCCGGGCGCTCCCACGAATGCCTCGGTCCTGTTCGACCTGGTGGTCGGGGCGTCTTCGATGTGCGCCACCTCCTGGTTGGAGGCGGCAGGCACGGTGTACGCCGAGAACCAGGTCCTCCGCTGGGTCGCCGACCTGGTGGGTCTCCCGGAGGGCGCCGGAGGCTGCTTCGCCTCCGGTGGCACCATGGGAAACCTGTCGGCGCTCATAGCGGGTCGTGACCAGGCGATGCGTCGTCGCGAGGCGGACGGTTCGGGTCGACCGGCCAGGTGGTCGGTCGTGGCCTCGGATGGCGCCCACTCCTCGATCGACTCAGCGGCGAGGGTCATGGACGTGGACGTCCTGCTGGCCACCACCGGCGACGACCGTCGCCTCCGGGGGGACGCGGTGCGCGCCGCCATCGCGGCACGGCCGGAGGGCACCGAGGTCTTTGCCGTGGTCGCCACGGCCGGCACCACCAACCTGGGCGTGGTGGATGCGCTCGACGAGGTGGCCGAGGCTGCAGCGGAGCATGGGGCCTGGTTCCACGTGGACGGGGCCTATGGGGGTGCGGCGCTGGCCGCCGAGTCGGCGCGCCCCCATTTCGCTGGGATCGACCGATGCGACTCCGTGGTGATCGACCCCCACAAGTGGCTCTTCGCCCCCTTCGACTGCTGCGCACTGCTCTACCGCCAGCCCGAGGTGGCCCGGCTGGCCCACACACAGCACGCCAGCTACCTGGATCCGATCAACTCGGGCTCGGAGTGGAATCCCAGCGACTACGGGCACTTCCTGTCCCGTCGGGCCCGCGGCCTGCCGTTCTGGTTCTCGCTGGCCGTCCACGGCACGCGGGCCTACGCAGAGTCCGTGGAGGTGACCCTCGAGGTGGCACGGGCCGGAGCGGCGATGGTTGATGCCGCCCCCCACCTGGAGCTCGTCATGCCCCCCACGCTCTCCGTGCTCGCATTCAGGAGGATCGGATGGGACCAGGCCGACTACGACACCTGGTCATCCCAGCTGATGGACGAGGGAGTCGGGCTGGTCCTCCCCACACAGGTCGATGGGAGCCCTGCACTGCGGTTTTGCATTGTGAACCCGAGGACCACGGCCGACGACCTCGGGATGATCCTGGACCGCCTGGCCTGACCGACCCGGGGCCATTTCGCCGGGTGGCCGTCAGGGGGCCGCCGGTACACTCCGGAGACTGTGGAGACCACCCTTGAACGACTGGACGGCGACCTGGTCAGGCTGACCGTCGCCATCGCCGAGACCGAGTTCGACGTCGCTGTGGAGGCGGCCTTCCGGCGGATCGCCAAGGAGGTCCGCCTCCCCGGATTCCGACCCGGAAAGGCCCCCCGCAAGCTCCTGGAGGCCCGCATCGGCGTGGCCGCCGGACGCCAGGAGGCGATCCAGCAGGCGCTTCCCGACTACTACGGTCGTGCGCTGGTCGACCACGACGTAGACGCCATCGACTCGCCTGAGATCGAGATCACTGGTGGGCACGAGGAGGGCGATCTCACCTTCGATGCTGTGGTCTCTATCCGGCCGCGGGCGACCATCGCCGGGCACGGCTCGTTGCGCATCGAGATCCCGTCGCCGGAGGCCGCTGACGCTGACGTGGAGCAGCAGTTGGAGGCGCTGCGCAGGCAGCACTCGACGCTGGAGGCGGTGGACCGACCGGCCGAGGACGGCGACCAGGTCACCATCGACATCGACGGCACCTTCGAGGGCGAGGCCGTCGAGGGCCTGACCACCACCGACTACCTCTACGAGGTTGGCGGAGGCGCCGTGGTTCCCGAGATCGACGAGAACCTGCGGGGGGCATCGGCCGGAGACGTCCTGGAGTTCGATGCCGACCACCCCGAGGAGGAGGGCACCATCTCCTTCCGGATTGAGGTCTCCGAGGTGCAGGCCCGGGTGCTTCCCCAGTCCGATGACGCGTTCGCGGCGGTGGCGTCGGAGTTCGACACCATTGACGAGCTCTCGGCCGATATCCGGGAGCAGATCTCGGGCATGCGGCGCGGACAGGCCCCGATGCTGGCACGCGACCGGGTCGCACAGGCCGTCGCTGACCTGGTTGACATGCAGGTCCCGCCGTCCCTGGTCGAGGCCGAGGTCGACGACCGCATCAACGAGATGGCCATGCGGATGCGCTCCCAGGGCATCGACTTCGCCGTCTACCTCGAGGCCATGGGCCGCGACATGGAATCGCTGCGCGACGAGCTACGGGAGGGCGCCGAGGTGGCGGCCCGCGTGGACCTGGGACTGCGTGCCGTCGCCGACGCCGAAGGGCTTGACGATGTGGGTGAGCCGCTGGAGGAGTACCTCGGGATGCTGGCGTCCCAGACCGGGGGCGACGTGGACGGCCTCCGGGAGGCGCTCGCAAGGTCTGGTCGCATGCTCGAGGTGAGGGCGGACCTCCGCAAGCAGGCAGCCCTGGACTGGGTGTTCGAGCGTGCCGAGGTGGTCGACGAGGACGGCGCACCGGTCGACCGGGCGTTGCTGGAGCCGCCGGAGCCCGAGATCGTGCTGCCAGTCGACGAGGAGGCCATCCCCAACGCCGATGACAGGGTGGGGGAGACTGATGGATCGGCCGCAGAATCGGTCGACGACGACGAAGAGTGAGCTGGATGACCCTCTCAGAACTCAAGGTGCAGAACTACCTCGTTCCCACGGTGGTCGAACAGACCAGCCGGGGTGAGCGCGCGTTCGACCTCTACTCCCGCCTGCTCAAGGAGAACATCGTCTTCATCGGCACGCCGATCGATGACACGATCGCCAACCTCATCTGCGCCCAGTTGCTGCACCTGGAGTCCGAGAACCCTGATCGGGACATCAGCCTTTACATCAACTCGCCGGGTGGCGACATCAACTCCCTGTTCGCCATCTACGACACGATGCAGTACGTCAAGCCGGACATCACCACGATCTGCTTCGGGCAGGCCGCTTCGGCCGCCGCCGTGCTGTTGGCCGCCGGAGCGCCGGGCAAGCGCCTGGCCCTTCCCCACTCACGGGTGCTGATCCACCAGCCCTATGCGGGGGCCGAGGGGCAGGTGTCCGACATCGAGCTGGCATCGCGGGAGATCCAGCGGCTCAAGACCCAGCTTGAGGAGATCCTTGCCCGCCACACCGGCCAGGACGTCGAGAAGATCCATGCCGACACCGATCGCGACTACGTGATGACTGCCGAGGAGGCCAAGGAGTACGGCTTCATCGACGAGGTCATCGACCAGCGGGACCTGGTCGACAACAGCGGCCCGATCGCCGTCGTCAAGTAGGACGACGACGGGGCCCGGGGGAGCAGCGTGGCGAAGTTCGGCGAGAGCGAGCTCCTCAAGTGCTCCTTCTGCGGCAAGACCCAGAAGCAGGTCAAGAAGCTCATCGCCGGACCGGGCGTCTACATCTGCGACGAGTGCATCGACCTCTGCAACGAGATAATCGAGGAGGAGCTCTCCGAGCCCACCGAGACCTCGCTGGGTGACCTCCCACGCCCCCGGGAGATCTACGCATTCCTGGACGACTACATCGTCGGTCAGGACCAGGCCAAGAAGATCCTCTCGGTCGCCGTCTACAACCACTACAAGCGGATCCAGGCTGGATCGGGGCCGGGTACCGACGTCGAGTTGGCCAAGTCCAACATCCTGCTGCTGGGCCCCACGGGCTGCGGCAAGACCCTGATGGCGCAGACCCTCGCCCGGATGTTGAACGTCCCGTTCGCCATCGCCGACGCCACGGCACTCACCGAGGCCGGCTACGTGGGAGAGGACGTCGAGAACATCCTCCTCAAGTTGATCCAGGCCGCCGACTACGACATCAAGAAGGCCGAGACCGGGATCATCTACATCGACGAGATCGACAAGGTGGCACGAAAGAGCGAGAACCCGTCGATCACCCGGGACGTATCGGGAGAGGGTGTGCAGCAGGCTCTGCTGAAGATCCTGGAGGGCACGTCGGCGGCGGTTCCCCCCCAGGGTGGGCGCAAGCACCCGCACCAGGAGTTCCTGCAGATCGACACCACGAACATCCTGTTCATCTGTGGCGGGGCGTTCGCCGGACTCGAGCGGGTGATCGAGTCCCGGCACGGTGGCTCTGGTGTGGGCTTCGGTGCCGACATCCGGTCCGCTGCCGAGAAGGACGTGGGCGCCCTGTTCGCCGACGTGCGACCCGAGGACCTCATCAAGTTCGGTCTCATCCCGGAGTTCATCGGCCGCCTGCCGGTGGTCGGCTCGGTCCCGCAGTTGGAGGTCGAGGCGCTGGTCAAGATCCTGGTTGAGCCCCGGAACGCCCTGGTGAAGCAGTACCAGCGGCTCTTCGAGTTCGAGGACATCGAGCTGGAGGTGACCGACGAGGCGCTCTCGTCGATAGCCACCCAGGCCCTGGAGCGTGGAACCGGTGCCCGGGGCCTTCGGGCCATCCTCGAGGAGGTCCTCCTCGACGTCATGTACGAGCTGCCGGGCGCCGACGAGGTAGGCCGGGTCGTGGTCGACCTGGATGCGGTGCTCGGCGAGACTGTGCCGACCGTGTTCCCACGAAGCGCCGATCGTCCCGATCGCGCAGCCTCCTGACCCGGGTGCGATGAGGGGGCCGCTGTGACGGGTCCCGTCGGTTGGCCGGAGGTCGACGACTATGCGGGCGCCCTGCGGTTCCTTGGCGGGTTCGTCAACCTCGAGGCTTCGGCCGGCCGCATCCACGGGCTCAGCCTCGATGCGATGCGGGGTCTCGTCGGGGCCATGGGGGATCCGCAGCACGACGTCCGGGCCATCCACGTCACAGGGACCAACGGCAAGGGCTCGGTGTCATCGATGGTCGGTGCCATCCTCGGGGCCGCTGGGCTCCGGGTCGGCTGCTACACCAGCCCCCACGTGGACACCGTGCGCGAGCGCCTCACCGTCGATGGCCGGCTGATAGGCGAGGAGGAGTTCGCCGAGCTGGTTGCCGACCTCGAGCGTTACGCCGGGGTGGCCCCCGCGAGGCCGTCCTACTTCGAGTTGCTGACGGCGGCCGCCCTCCTCTGGTTCAGCAACGAGGCGGTCGATGCGGCGGTGGTGGAGGTCGGGCTGCTGGGTCGGTACGACGCCACCAACGTGGTCGATTCGGCGGTTTCGGTCATCACCAACATAGGGCGGGACCACACGGACGGTACGGGGAACTGGCGCCGTGACGTGTCGTCCGAGAAGGCGGGGATCATCTGTCCCGGGCGCCCACTGGTGCTGGGGGAGACCTCGATCGAGCTCCTGGATGTGTTCGCCGCCGAGTCGCCGGACCCGCTGCTGCTCCAGGGGACCGACTTCGGCGTCGGGGGTGTCGAGCAGGCAGTCGGCGGGCAGCTCCTGGAGCTGTGGACCCCGTCGGGAGGGCACGAGGAGGTCTACCTGCCGATGTACGGCGACCACCAGGCCGACAACGCCGCCCTCGCCCTGATGGCTGCCGAGGCGTTCCTGGACGCACCGCTGGGCACCGAGGTGGTGGCCGAGGGCCTGGCTTCGGTCCGGGTGCCGGGGCGGCTCGAGGTGGTGGCCACAGAGCCGTTGGTGGTCCTGGACGGTGCCCACAACCAGGATGCGGCCCGGGCCCTGGTGGCGGCGGTCCCGACTGTGTTTCCGACCGGTCGTCGGATCCTGGTCGTGGGGACGCTGGGTCCACGGGAACCGGCGGAGTTCTTCGACGAGTTGGTGGCCCTGGGTCCGGACCTGGTCGTGGCCTGCACGGCTCCGTCTTCTCGGGCCGTGCCTGCTGCGGACCTGGCGGCGCTGGCCCGTGAGCGCCGCATGGAGGTCGAGACGGTGCCCGATGCCGTGGACGCGGTGCGCCTGGCCGTGGCGACTGCCGAGGAAGCCGACCTAATACTGGTGACGGGCTCTTTCTACGTCCTGTCGGCTGCCCGTACCGCCCTCGGCGAGGAGGACATCCCGGATGACGACGTGTTCGACTCCTGATCGGGGTCCGCGGATGCCCGGTCGGTCGTAGCCTGCCGGCCATGGATCGAACCCTCGTCATCTGCAAGCCCGACGCCGTCGAACGCGGCCTCGTCGGGGAGATCATCGGCCGCTTCGAGCGCAAGGGCCTGAAGGTGGTGGCCGTCGAGCTGCGCCACCTCGACGGCGACACGTTGGCCCGACACTACGAGGAGCACGTGGGAAAGGGCTTCTACGATGACCTGGTGGCCTTCATGTCCCGGTCGCCGGCCATGGTGATGGTGCTGGAGGGGCCGGAGGAGACGTTCGCCGTGGTCCGCTCGATGTTGGGGACCACCAACCCCCGTGATGCCGCTCCGGGCACCATCCGCGGCGACCTCGGCACGCTGTTCACCGAGAACCTGGTCCACGGCTCGGACTCGCAGGCTTCGGCGGATCGTGAGATTGGGATCTTCTTTCCCGGCCTCCAGGCCTGAGCGCCGCCTCTGCCCGCTCAGCGTGGTGGGACGTGCGCCGAGAGTGGCATTCAGCTGACGAACGCGTTACGTTCTCTGCAGCGGAAGTGGGGGCGCACCGGCCTCCTCACGAGACCCGACGGAGCACCCGGTCGATGGCCGAAGACGTAGTTCGACGGCCTCTCCGGCAGGCGCCCCGCCGGGCGGCTCTGGGAAGCCGTGACATGGCGGTCGACCTTGGAACGGCTAACACGGTGGTCCTCGTCCGCGGCGAGGGCATCGTCCTGGACGAGCCGTCGGTGGTCGCAGTGAACGCCCTGGACGGCGCGCTGCTGGCCGTGGGCCAGGAGGCCAAGCGGATGATCGGGAGGACACCTCCCCACATCCGGGCCGTCCGGCCCCTCAGAAACGGGGTCATTGCCGACTTCGAGCTCTGCGAGAAGATGCTCCGGTACTTCATCCAGCAGGTCCACAACCGTCGCTGGGCCAAGCCCCGCATGGTCATCTGCGTTCCGTCCGGTGTCACCGGCGTGGAGCGTAGGGCCGTCCAGGAGGCTGCCGAGTTCGCGGGAGCCCGCCCGCCCGTGTACATCATCGAGGAGCCCATGGCGGCGGCGATCGGTGCAGGCCTCCCGGTCGCTGATCCCACGGGTTCCATGGTGGTTGATGTGGGTGGAGGAACTACCGAGGTGGCGGTGCTCTCCCTCGGCGGAGTGGTGTCCAGCCAGTCGTCGCGGATCGGTGGAGACGAGATGGACGATGCCATCAAGCAGTTCCTCAAGAAGGACAAGGGGGTCGACGTTGGTGATCGCACCGCCGAGGCCATCAAGGTCCGGCTCGGCTCCGCCCATCCGTTGACCCGTGAGTTCCGGGCCGCGGTCACCGGCAGGAGCCTCCGGACGGGACTGCCCGAGTCGGTGGAGTTCTCGACGCGGGAGATCCGCGATGCCCTGGAGGAGCCTGTGGATGCCATCATCGACACCGTGAAGGTCACCCTGGACCGAACGCCGCCCGAGTTGGCCGCCGACATCCTGGACCACGGAATCCATCTGGTCGGTGGAGGTTCGCTCCTGATCGGCTTGCCGGACCGGATCCGCGCCGAGACCGGCATGCCGACCCGGGTGGTCGCCGACCCGCTCGGGTCCGTCGTCATGGGGGCGGGTCTGGTCCTGGAGGAATTCTCCAGCTACGGGGAGATGATCTTCGGCGACGACGGGGAGTGACCGATGGCGGCCCCAAGGCCCACGGGGCGTTCCCGTCCGACGCTCCTGCTTCTGATCGCTGCCGCCCTGACACTGCTCACCCTCCAGTTCCGGGGAGTCGAGCCGCTGAATGCGTTCCAGCAGGGCATGCGCGACCTCCTGGATCCTGTCCGGTCGATCTCCGAAGGGGCTGCCCGGCCGGTGCGAACCGCATGGCACGGTCTGTTCGACTACGACGACCTCCGGGACCGGAACGAGCGCCTGGCGACAGAGTTGGCCCGCATGCGTGGGCGGCGCCTGACGTCTGAGGCCGACAGGGAGTTGCTTGAGCGACTCATGGGCGAGGTGGACATCGACTACACCACGCTGGACACCGTCGTGGTACGTATCCTCGGCACGCCACCGGGAAACTTCTCCAGCCACACCATCGAGGTTGACAAGGGCAGCGATGACGGCCTGTCCGAGGGAATGGCGGTGGTCACCGGTGCCGGTCTCGTCGGCCGCCTCGAGGTGGTGGACCGGTCGCGGTCCATCGTGCAGCTGGCCACCCATCCGGGCTTCCGCGTCGGGGTCCGCCTCGTAGGGTCCCAGGACGAGGGGCTGGCCCGTGGCGGTGGTGCCACCGGCTACCTGGTAATCGACGCCGGCGTCAGGCTGGATGTCGTGGTCGAGGCCGGGGAGGTGGTGGTGACCTCCGGTGGCCGGAGCCGGTTCCCCGCCGACATCCCGGTCGGTCGGGTCCTGGACCCCGATTCGACGGCCGACCTGGACCGCGAGATCATCGTCGAGCCCGCTGCGTCGCTCGAACACCTCAGCTTCCTGAACGTGGTGCTCGACCCGAGACTCGCCGAGGTCGGTCCGCGGGGGCAGCGGTGACAGCGGTGAGGGCAGTGTGACCGGCCGCTTCCGGGTCGCGGTGATCCTCCTGACCGCGGCGACGGCACAGGTGACGGTATTCGAGGAGTTCCGGGTGGCTGGGGTGTCGGTCGAGTTCATGCTGCTGGTGTCGGTCCTGGCCGGCTACCACGGCGGACCGGAGCGGGGAGCGGTCATCGCCTTCTGCGCTGGGCTCCTGCACGACTCGCTGACCGCAACCCCGATGGGCCTGCACGCCCTCGTGTACGCCCCCCTCGCCGTGGCGACCAGCCATCTCGAAGTACGCCTGGCCCGCTCCACCCGCCCGTTCCTGGGCGTCGGCCTGGCCGTCGCTGTGGCCGCAGGCGTGCTGGCCTCCGTGCTCGCCGGAGGCCTGTTCGGCCTACACGACGTGGATGGTCCGAGGCTGGTCCGTACAGCCGCGCTGGCCGCCGTGATGTCCGTGGCCGTGGCGCCACTGACCAGTTGGGCGGTGCGGTGGGCGGTGACGGCTGGCCTTCCGGTCGACGTGGACCTCCGTGGCGGCGGAGCGGAGTCGCGGGGGTGAACGAGGCCAGCCGCTATCGCATGCGACTCCTGGCAATCGTCGGGTTGTCTATGTTCGCCGCCCTCGGGGCACGCCTCTGGTACCTGCAGGTCATGGTCAGCGAGAAGGCGGTGGTCACCGCACGGAGCAACATCACCCGGGTCGTATCCGTACCGGCACCCAGAGGGCGGATCCTCGACGTCGCGGGGAGGACGCTGGTCGGAAACCGCCTGACCACCGTGCTCACCATGAACCGCTACGAGCTGGGGGAGGCCGACCTGGGAGACGAGGACCTCCGCGACATGCTCACCGAGATCGCGATCGAGATCAACCGGTCCGGCCAGCTGGTGAAGGTCGTCGACGTGGAGCGGGCGCTGGAGGATCCCTCGTACGGCCGCTACGACGACGTCCCGGTGGCCCATGACGTCGGCGAGGACCTCATGGTGTTCTTCGGGGAGCGACCCGACCGCTTTCCAGGAGTCCGTGTGGAAGAGGCCACGGTGCGGTCGTATCTCTACGGCGACCTGGCCACCCACGTCCTGGGTTGGGTGGGCTCCATAAACGACAGGGAGCTGCGGATTCGCCGACCCCCGACGGGCAAGGAGTACCGGCTGCGCGACCAGATCGGGAAGGCCGGCGTGGAGCTGATGTTCGAGGACGACCTTCGGGGCGTGGCGGGCCGCAAGGTGGTGGAGGTGGACCGCCTGGGCGAGATCGTCCGGGAGCGCGAGGACCTCTACGTGGTGCCGATTCCCGGCGACGACGTGGTCCTGTCGATCGACGTCGACGTGCAGTACCTGGTGGAGCGGGAGCTGGAACGGTCGATCCACCTGGCCCGCACCCGTGAGCCCGAAGCCGATCCCGATCGTCCCGGCCAGCTTCTGCCCGCCTTCGGAGCACCGGGTGGTGCGGTGGTGCTCCTGGACCCGAGGGTGGGTGACGTGCTGGCGATGGCCTCCTTCCCGTCCTACGACCCCAACCTGTCCATCGGAGGGTTCGCCCCGGAGCAGTGGGCGGATCTGAACGATCCAGCCAACGACCTGCCGATGTTCAACCGTGCGATCCAGGGCGAGTACGCCCCCGGCTCCACGTTCAAACTCTTCACCGCACATGCCGCCTGGCACGAGGGCGTATTCGGTGTAGGTGCGATTCCGCGAGCCGACGAACTCTGGGATGACCCCGGTGCATACATCCTCCGGGGTTGCGGCGACGTGGACCCCCGCGACCCACCCCCCGGTTGTCGCTACCGCAACGCCGGCGAGAAGCCCTACGACGACGTGGACCTGATCCGGAGCCTCACCGTCTCCAGCGACGTCTACTACTACCGGATCGCCGAGTCGATCTACATCAATCCCGACCACCTCGACACGGCCATCCAGGATGCGGCGGCCTCCTACGGGCTGGGCTTGGAAAGCGGCATCACCCTGCCGTTCGAGCAGGACGGCTATCTGCCCACCCCGGCCAACAGGAGGCAGCGCCACGAGGAGAATCCGGTGGCCTTCCCCGAGTGGGGGTGGTCCACCGGCGACAACGTCATCACGGCCATCGGCCAGGGCGAGGTGCTGGTTACGCCGCTGCAATTGGCCAACGCCTTCGCCACTCTCGCCAACGGCGGTGTCCGCCACGCCCCGAACGTCGTGACCCGGGTGGTGGCCCGGGACGGCTCGGTGGTCCGGGAGTTCGGGCCACGGGCCATATCCGAGTTGGACATCGACCCCGGCTTCCGCTGGCGGGTACTCGACGGGCTCTCAGGCGTTACGGCAGACGAGGAGGGCACCGCCTACGAGGCGTTCAACTCGCTGGCCACCGGCGGTACGTACTTCCCGCTGGGGCGGTACCCGGTGGCGGGAAAGACCGGTACGGCCGAGGTCAGCGGGAAGGCCGACACGTCGCTGTTCGCGGCCTTCGGCCCGGTGGAGGAGCCCACGCACGCCATCGTGGCCGTCCTGGAGGAGGCGGGCTTCGGCAGCAGGATGGCCGCCCCGCTGGTCGCCAGGATCCTAAAGCCGGTCTTCGAGGGCACGGTGCCCGAAGCGCCGCTGGCCGCCGTCCGGTATGCCCGCTCGACGGCATTGCCCCTCTGCCTCGTCTGGTACGAGTGGCGGTCGGGCGACACGCTGGACCGCCTCGATGCGGCGGATCCGTCCTCGGCCGAGACGGGTGGACCGGTACTGGATGCCTCGGGAACCGTGAGGGTGCGGGGAATCCGCGTGGACTGCGCGGACCTCATCGACGAGGTGCTGGCCGTCTTCGAGGACCGTGGACTGGCCGAGGCGGACGGCTGATGGTCGACTTCCGCCGGCCCGACTATGACCGCCCCCGGGTGCTCCGGCACGTGGACCTGGTCCTCCCGCTGCTCACCCTGGCCGTAGCCCTCATAGGGGTGGTCATGGTCTACTCGGCCACCCGCGGACCGGCCACCGACCTCCGGCCTGCCGAGACGTTCTACCTGGGTCGGCAGGCCCGGCTGGTGGCACTCGGGCTGGTGGCCATGGTGGTGGCCGGCTGGTACGGACACCGGCGCCTCCACCGCTTCGTGCCCCTGGTGTACGTCGGCATGCTCGGCCTGCTCGGAGCGGTTCTCGCGACGGGGATCGAGGTGAAGGGGGCCAGGGCGTGGTTCCAGGTGGGCGGGCTCCAGTTCCAACCCTCGGAGATGGGCAAGGTCGTCCTCATCCTGGCGCTGGCCACCTGGCTGGGTCGTACCGAGGAGCCGTCGGGTCCCCGGGTCGCAGTCGCCGTGCTCCTGACGGCAGGTCCGGTCGGGCTGATCATCCTCCAGCCCGACCTGGGCACCGTCTTGGTGTACGGGGCGATAGCGGCCGGCATGGTGCTGGTCGCCGGGGTGAAGGGCCGTCACCTGTTCATCCTCGGCCTGCTCCTGGTGACCGGCCTGGTGGGGGTCCTGGAATCCGACGTCCTGGAGGAGTACCAGGTGCGTCGCCTCCTGGTGTTCGTCGACGACGACGCGGAGACCACGGCCAGCTACAACCTCGAGCAGGCACAGGTGGCCATCGGCAACGGGGGCCTCACGGGCAGGGGCCTGTTCCAGGGCACACAGAACAACTCGGCGCTGGTGCCGGAACAGCAGACCGACTTCATCTTCACCGTCGTGGCCGAGGAGACCGGCTTCGTGGGAGGCGCCGTGCTCCTCGGGCTGGTGGGCCTGCTCCTGTTCCGGGTATGGCGCATCGGGCAGATGGCTGACGACCGGTTCGGGTTGCTCGTCTCCGCCGGGGTGTTCTCGATGCTCCTGTTCCAGGTCTTCCAGAGCGTCGGGATGTCCACCGGAATCATGCCGATCACCGGGATTCCGTTCCCTCTTGTCAGCTACGGTGGCTCCTCGCTGCTGACCACGTTCGTCTCGGTCGGGCTCGTGCAGAGCGTGCACATGCGCCGCCACGAGCGTCAGGGTCGGGCCTGAGCCGGTGCCGTTGTATCCGAGGGTGGGCCGGGCGGCACCGATCCCGGGTCGGGTCGGTACGCTGGTTTCATCATGAGTTCGCTCTGGTCCGAACTCGAACGTGTTCTCGGCGAGGTCCAGAAGCCGGCCCGCTACATCGGATGTGAGGACGGGATGACCGTCCCGGACCACCACCCCGAAGCGGTGGCCTGGCTCCTCCTCTACCCGGACACCTACGAGGTAGGCCTCCCAAACCAGGGTCTGCAGATCCTGTACGAGATCCTCAACGAACGGCCCGGTGCGGTGGCCGAGCGGAGCTACGCGCCGTGGACCGACATGGCAGAGGTGCTGCGCCGCGAGGGCCTCCCGCTGTTCTCGGTGGACACCCATAGGCCTGCCGGCGAGTTCGACATCCTGGCCTTCAACCTGGCGGCTGAACTCGTCTACACGAACGTCTTGGAGTGCCTCGACCTGGCCGGCTTGCCGATCCGGGCAGTCGAGCGCGGACCCGACCACCCGTTGGTGCTCGTCGGAGGGCACTGTTCCTACAACCCGGAGCCGATGGCCGACTTCGTGGATGCGGCCGTCCTGGGCGACGGCGAGGAGGTGGTCGGCGAGATCACCGACGTGGTGGCGGCATGGAAGGCCACCGGGTCCGGATCACGCGCGGATCTGCTGCGTGCCCTCTCCGGTGTCAGCGGGGTCTACGTGCCATCCCTCTACCGGGTGGGCTTCAATGCCGGCCTGTTGACCGGCGTCACGCCGATCGGCGACGCACCGCCGGTAGTGGAGAAGCGCACGGTGGCAGACCTGGCCGACTGGCCGTACCCGAAGCGTCAGCTGGTGCCGCTCACCGAGGTGGTCCACGACCGCCTCAACGTAGAGGTCTTCCGTGGGTGTACCAGGGGGTGCCGGTTCTGCCAGGCCGGGATGATCACGCGACCGGTGCGCGAGCGCCCTGCCGAGCAGGTGCGGACCATGGTGGCCGAGGGCCTGCGGCGGACCGGCTACGACGAGGTTTCGCTCACCTCGTTGAGCACGGCCGACTTCAGCGGGATCCAGGAGGTGGTGGCCGCAGCGGTGGCCGACGACTCCTGTGGCCAGGTCTCGGTATCGCTGCCCAGCCTTCGGGTGGACGCCTTCACCGTGGGAATAGCGGCCGAGATCCAGCGGGCCCGCCGGACCGGGTTGACCTTCGCTCCGGAGGCCGGGACGTGGCGGATGCGCCAGGTGATCAACAAGCTCATCACCGAGGAGGACCTGTATGCGGCCGTCGAATCGGCCTACTCGCAGGGCTGGCGACGTGTGAAGCTCTACTTCCTGACCGGGCTCCCGACCGAGACCGATGAGGACACCCTGGCGATCCTGAAGATGGCTCGGAACTGCATCGAGGTGGGTCGCCGGCACCTGCGCAGCCCGTCGGTGACGGTGTCGGTCGGTGGCTTCGTGCCAAAGCCGTTCACGCCGTTCCAGTGGTTCGGCCAGAACACCGAGGTTGAGCTGCGGCGTAAGGTTGGCCTGCTGCGCGATGAGTTGAAGCGGGATCCGAAGGGCTACCGGGGTGTCCAGTTGAAGTGGCACGATGCCCGGGCGTCGGTCGTCGAGGGTCTCATGAGCCGGGGAGATCGACGGCTGGGCAGGGTCATCGAGGACGTGTGGCGTGCCGGTGGGGTGTTCCAGGAGTGGAGCGAGCACTTCGACGTCCGGCTCTGGGAGGCCGCACTGGAGCGCCACGGCCTCTCCTTCGAGGACCTTGTCTACCGGCACCGGACCGAACAGGAGGTCCTCCCCTGGGACCACCTCTCGGCGGGGCTCCACAAGGACTTCCTCTGGCAGGACTGGCGGGACGCACTCGACGAGCTGGGCCTGGAGGACTGCCGTTGGATTCCGTGCTACGACTGCGGGGCCTGCACCGGCTACGGAATCGAGCACGTCGTGGCCTCCGCGGTGCCGCCGGCGGGTGGGAGCCAGGGAACGGGACAAGACCTGGACTCGGGGGGCAACGTGCCGGTGACGCTGACGAGGCGCACCGACCCGGACCGCAGCGCCGAGATGGTGGGCGCCTGATGCGGCTCCGGATCAGGTACTCCAAGAAGGGGAAGGTCCGCTTCATCAGCCACCGGGATGTCGCCCGGATATGGGAGCGGGCCCTGCGACGGGTGGGCGTGTCGGTGGCCTATAGCCAGGGATTCTCCCCACGGCCGAAGCTGTCGTTCGGGCTGGCGCTCTCGACAGGCCATGAGTCCGAGGCCGAGTTCCTTGACCTGGAGTTGTCGGACGAGGACGGAGACTGGACAGCCGTGCGGGGTGTGGACCTCGCCGCCCGACTCACGGCGGCGCTGCCCGTGGGCCTTGACGTCGTCGCGGTCGCACCGGTGGAGAAGGGTGATTCGCTTCAGCAGGCCGTCACCTCCTGCACCTGGGCGATAGAGGTCGACGACGTCGACCGGGAGTACATGGATGCGTGGGTGGCTGGCGTGCTTTCCCGCGAGGAGATTGTCGTCGAGCGCGAACGCAAGGGAAAGCCGGTGGTCGAGGACCTCAGGCCCCATGTGCTGGCGCTGGACGTCACCGGGACGACGGAAACCGGGATCCGGCTCTCAGCCGACCTGGGGACCCAGCCTCGGGCACTCAGGCCGACTGAGCTGTTGGCGGCGATGGATCCGCCGTTGACGGCCCGGACTGTGTGCAGGATGAACCAATGGATGTCGCAGGGAGACGGTCGCGAGGAGCCACTGATGGCCCCGACCGTTCCTGCCCCGTCGGCCAGGGTGCCGGCGTGATGAGAAGGGAAACCAGAAATGTCCGAGAACACGGGCGACGAACGACAGGCCGACACGGGCCGTACGTCAGGCAAGACGAAACCAGAGGTCGCTGAGGCGGCCAGGCCCCCGAAGGTCGGCGACAGCCGACCTGCACCGGGAAGCGGCCGAAAGCCGCAGATCGGCGACAGTCGACCTGCACCCCGGGTTGGTGACAGCCAACCGGCTCCCGGCGGAGGCGGCGCTCAGGACCAGCCCGGGTCTGGTGGTGGGCGTAAGCGCCGACGCCGGCGCGGCGGCCGTGACCGTTCAGGTGGAGGCGGCGAGGGCCGACCCTCCGGAGACGGGCGACCGGACCAGAAGGGTCGCCAGAGGCAGGGCAATCGGCCGGTCGAGGCGGTCACCGACGACGCCCGCCTGGAGCTCGACGAGGACACCCTGAAGCGACGCCGCGGACGCGAGCGCCGTGGGAAGCCCATCGGGCGCTACCTCATGTGTGTCAGCGTGAGCGGCGGCGTCACGCAGATTGCCGTGATGGAGGGTCGACAGCTCATCGAGCACTACCTGTCCCGTCCGGCCGACGACGTCAGCGAGATCCACGGAAACGTGTACCTGTCGAAGGTACAGAACGTCCTGCCGGGCATGGAGGCGGCCTTCGTGGATATCGGGACCCCCAAGAACGCCGTGCTCTACAGGGGCGACGTCCAGTACTCGGATGCCGACTTCGACGGCAAGGGTCGACCCCGGATCGAGCAGGTGCTGAAGGCCCGACAGACGATCCTCACCCAGGTGACCAAGAACCCGATCGCCCACAAGGGCGCCCGCCTGACCCAGGAGGTCTCCCTCCCGGGGCGGTTTGTGGTGCTCGTACCCAACAGCACCACCTTCGGGATCTCCAAGCGCCTGCCCGAGGCGGAGCGAAAGCGCCTGCGGTCGATCCTGGACCGGGTGAAGCCGAAGCAGCACGGGATCATCGTGCGCACCGCTGCCGAGAACATCACCACCGAAGAGGTCGAGCGGGACGTCCGCCGGCTGCTCAGACAGTGGGACGATATCGAGGCGCTCGCCGAGAGGTCCCAGGCCCCGAGCCTCCTCTACCGGGAGCCCGAGATGGCCTTCCGCTACATACGCGAGGAGTTCAACAAGGACTTCCGGGGGGTGGTGATCGACGATGCGGAGATGTACGAGCGGGTCCGGACCTACGTCGACAGCGTCAACCCGGCCCTGGTGGACCGGATCACCTACCACGACCCCGAGACCGAGTCGCTGCCGCTGTTCGAGAGGCACCACGTGCACGAACAGCTCCGCAAGGCACTGGATCGCAAGGTCTGGCTGCCCTCGGGCGGTTCGCTCATCATCGAACACACCGAGGCCCTGACGGTGGTCGATGTAAACACCGGCAAGAACGTTGGTCGGTCCAGCCTCGAGGAGACGGTGTTCCGAAACAATCTGGAGGCCGCCGAGGAGGTCGCAAGGCAGCTCCGCCTTAGGGATATCGGCGGGATCATCGTGATCGACTTCGTCGACATGGAGGTCAGGGCCAACCGTGAGGCCGTGGCCACCACGCTGCGCGACGCCCTGGCGCGGGACAAGACGAGGACGCAGGTGTTCGACATCTCTGAGCTGGGCATCGTGGAGATGACCCGGAAGCGCATCGGGGAGGGCCTGCTTGAGTCTTTCAGTACGGCCTGCGCCGACTGTGGGGGCCGTGCGCGGATCCTGGACGACGACCTGCTGGCGGGTTCCGGCCGGGCCGGCCGGCGCTGAGGACCGGGACCACCACGTCGGACGGCCGACAGGGGGCAACCGTCACACCCGGGTGGTTCCTGGGGCGGTTGCGCCGCCGATGGCCCCGGATAGCCTGAGGGCACTATGTACGCAGTGATCGCCACCGGTGGAAAGCAGTATCGGGTAGAAGAGGGCCAACGGGTCCTCGTCGAACGGCTCGGGGACGTCGACACCGAGGTCCAGTTGACGACCGTGATGGTGGTCGACGGTGACGATGTGCTCGCCACCCCGGAGGCCCTCGCAGGGTCCAGCGTGTCGGCCCGCATCGTGGCCGACGCCAAGGGTCCGAAGATCCGGGCTTTCACCTACAAGAACAAGAGCAACCAGCGTCGCCGGTGGGGACACCGCCAGCACCTGGCCGAGATAGAGATCACCGGGATCACGAGGGGCTGACGACATGTCCAAGACCAAGGGCGGTGGCTCGACCCGCAACGGCCGCGACTCCAACTCCCAGCGACTCGGCGTCAAGGTCTACGACGGTGGTCGGGTGACCGCCGGCAGCATCATCATCCGCCAGCGGGGTACGAAGATACATCCGGGCGCCAACGTGGGCCGGGGCAACGACGACACCCTGTTCGCCACCGCAGACGGCGTGGTGAAGTTCGGTCGGCGTGCCGGTCGCAAGCTGGTGGACATCCTCACCGACTGATCTATCCGGGCGCCTCCGGGCCCACGATCCACGACGCATTGCCCCGGGGCGGTGCGTCGTTTCGCGTAGCGGGCGGAGTCATCGGGTGATCGGGCGCCGTGCCGACCTACCTGGCGAAGTCCAGGCCAGCGGGGAGCCGTTCGACATCCCAGCCCAGGAGGCGAACCGCGCTCCGACAGGCGTAGCGGTCGGTCATGCCGCTGACGTGGCGGACCGCGGCGAGTCGGACGGCGTCGCCACCCGGCTCCTCCGATCCCGGTAGCGCGTCTGACGGCAGATCAGCCGGGTTGGCTGCGAAATGGTCGACGAGGGCCTGCAGCAGGTCGATGACCCGGGAGGCCTGGTCGACCGATGCCGGGCGGAGGTAGATCCGCTCGTAGTCGAAGTTCCGGAAGGCGCTCAGGGCATCGGCCGTGTCGGCGTCCATGCCGATGCGGCCGCCGAGCGACGAAGCGGTGACCACGCCGCCTATGAAGACTGCCAACTGCTCACGGCGGGTGGTTCCACATCGCTCCCGGACCAGCTCGGGAAGCTCGTGTGCGGCCACGATTCCGGTGTGTTCGGCGTCCTCGAAGTCGTGGCAGACGTAGGCGATCCGGTCCGCCCAGCTGACCACCTCTCCCTCCGGCGTGGACGGTGCGGGGCGCGACCACGAGTGGTTGCGGATGCCGTCGAGCGTCTCCCGGCAGAGGTTGAGTGGTGCCAGGGTCACATCGGCTCCCCACCGGGCGTGGTCGTAGCCGCCGTCCACATACGGGGTCAGGGCGTCCTCGCTGGCGTGTCCACCCGGCCCGTGGCCGCAGTCGTGTCCCAGGGCGATGGCCTCGGTGAGGGGCACGTTCAGGCCGAGGCTGGTGGCGATGGCCCGGGCCACCTGGGCCACCTCGAGGGCGTGGGTCAGTCGCGACCGCTGGTGGTCCTCGGGAAACACGAACACCTGGGTCTTGCCGGCCAGGCGCCGGAACGCCGTTGCGTGGAGGATCCGGTCCCGGTCGCGCTCGAAGCACGTCCGGAACGGGTCGGGCTCCTCGGCGATCCGGCGGTCGCCGGCGCCGACGGCACAGGTGGCCCCGTCGGCCAGGACCACGCCGTCGAACCCCTCCCGTGCCGGACGTCCCACTGGCGGGGCGATTTCGATGTTCGCATGGCTGTCGTGGTGGGCGGTACGAAGGCGGTCGTCGGCGTGGCCGTCCATGGTCGACGCCCAGGTCCTCGCCCTGTCGGTTGGGGAGTGCTGCTCGGCGGAGTTGTCCCAATCTGTCACCGGACCACCCTAGGGAGGATGGAAGTCCATCGGGCCTGGTGGGCTGCCTCAGTAGGCTCGTCGCCATGTCCCAGTTCGTCGACGAATGCGGGCTCAACGTGCGCGGCGGCGACGGAGGGGCGGGAGCGGTGTCGTTCCGTCGAGAGGCCCACGTCCCCAAGGGCGGGCCGGACGGCGGCGACGGCGGCGACGGCGGCGGCGTGTGGATGGAGGCCGACCACAACGTGGCGTCCCTCCTGGCCTTCCGCGACCATCCGCACCGCCGTGCCGGGAGCGGCACCCACGGGTCGGGTGGGAAGCGCCACGGGCGGGCCGCCGCCGACTTGGTGGTCAAGGTCCCGGAGGGGACCACTGTGCACGACCTCTACAGCGGAGAACTGCTGGCCGACCTACTGCACCACGGTGACCGCTGGCTGGCCGCGGAGGCCGGTCAGGGGGGTCGTGGCAACGCCAAGTTCCTGAGCAACAGGCGGCGGGCCCCGACCTTCGCCGAACAGGGGGAGGAGGGGGAGGAGCGCTGGTTGCGCCTCGAACTCCGCCTCATGGCCGACGTGGCCCTTGTTGGATACCCGAACGTCGGCAAGAGCACCCTCATCTCGCGGATCTCGGCGGCGAAGCCCCGGATCGCCGACTATCCGTTCACGACGCTGGAACCGAACCTCGGCGTGGTCCGGCCCGACGGTCGCCCGGAGTTCGTGGTGGCCGACATCCCCGGGCTCATCGAAGGTGCCAGCGAGGGCAGGGGACTCGGCCACAGGTTCCTTCGCCATGTGGAGCGGGCCCGAGTCCTCCTGATGATGGTAGATCTGGCCCCCACCGCCATGGAGGCTCCCGACCGTCAGGTCGCGGTCCTGCTGTCCGAACTCGAGGCGTATCGACCCGAGCTCCTGGACCGCCCCCGCCTGACGGTTGGGTCGAGGTCGGACGTGGCTGACGCCGACGTGGCCTTCGAGGGCAACCGGATATCGGCCATGACCGGCGAGGGGCTGGATCCGCTGGTCCACCGCCTGGCCGACCTCGCCGCCGAGGCCAGGGTGGTCCCGGCCGAGAGGCCGGCCGTGGTGGTCCACCGCCCCGCCACCGAGGACGTGAACGTGGAGAGGGGCGAGGACGGAACATGGGAGGTCACCGACCGCAGGGTGGCGCGAGTGGCGAACCTGAACGACTTGACCAACCCGGATGCGCTGTACTACCTGCATGACCGCCTGAAATCAATGGGCGTCGACCGGGCACTGGCCCGGGCGGGGGTGCGGGACGGCGAGTCGGTCCGAATCGGTCGGCTCGAGTTCACCTACGAAGAGGACTGATGGCGCGACGGGACGACACCGCCGTAGTGAAGATCGGGACCTCGTCGATAACCGACGACGAGGGCATCATCGATCGCGCCATGGTGGCCAAGCTGTGCGACGAGGTGGCGGCCCTGCGGGCCAGCGGCCGGCGCGTGGTCGTCGTGACATCGGGGGCGATCGCCGCCGGCCTGCCCGAGTTGGGCCTCGGCGGCGATCGCCGTCCACGGGATCCGGTGACCCTCCAGGCCGTGTCGGCGGTAGGCCAGGGAGCCCTGATCCGCACCTACCGGGAGGAGCTGGGTAGGCACGGCCTGAGGGCCGGGCAGGTCCTCCTGGCCCCCCTGGACTTCTTCGTCCGGGCCCAGTACCTGCACGCCCGGGGCACGCTGAACCGCCTACTGGACCTGGGCGTGGTGCCGGTGGTGAACGAGAACGACGCCATTGCCGACGACGAGATCCGGTTCGGCGACAACGACCGCATCGCCGCCCTGGTGGCACACCTGGTCGAGGCCTCCACCCTGGTGCTGCTGACAGACACCCCAGGCCTGTTCACCGCCGATCCCCGGATGGATGCCGGAGCCTCGCTGATCGAGGAGATCATCGAGATCGACAAGGAGATGGAGGGCCTTGCCGGAGCGGCCGGTTCGGTGAGGGGCAGCGGTGGCATGGCATCCAAGCTGGCCGCCGCCAAGATCGCCAGCTGGTCGGGTGTCAGGACCGTCATCGCCGACGCTGGCCGCGACGGCGTGATGGTCGATGCCTGCGACGGGGCTTCGGGCGTGGGGACGGTCGTACGTCCCCGGGAGGCCAACCTCGGCGCCCGTCGCCTCTGGATCGCCTTTGCCGTCGGCTCGAGCGGCCGGATCACGGTGGACGCCGGGGCCCGACGGGCGCTGGAGGGGAGAAGGGTTTCGCTGCTTCCGGCCGGCGTGGTCCGGGTCGACGGCACCTACGAGGCCGGGTCCGCCGTCGAGGTCTGCGATCCCTCGGGAATGGTGTTCGCCAAGGGCATCGTGCGACACGACTCCGCCCTGCTACGGGCCCACATCGGGCTGCGTACCTCCGCCCTGCCGGACGGCATGGCGCACGAGGCAATACACGCCGACGACCTGGTGGTGCTCCCGGCCTGATCTGTCAGGGACCCGCTTGCGGGGCCAGTGGCGGAGGCGGTGACGGACGGGAGATCAGCGGCGGAGGCGACGACGGAGGGGACCGATCACCAGGTTCGCCTCGTCCACGCCGGTCGCCGAGGCCACCAGCACGTAGGTGCAGCCGGCGACGGCCAGACCGATGGGCGCCGCTGCGATCGCGGGGAGGCCATCGGTGGCCCATCTGACGCCGAGGGCCACCACCACCGCAGCACCCGTGGCCGGGGCCAGACGGGACATGACTGCGGTCGGGCCGGAGGTTCCGTCCACGGATCTGCGGCAGCGACGGCTCAGGAGTGCCAGCTCCAGCCAGGCGGCGCAGGCCGATCCGAGGGCCAGGCCAACCGCACCCAGGTGTGGATCCGGTGATCCGGTCCGGATGCCGGCGTTCAGCGGCCCGAACCAGCCGACGCCGTCGAGCGTGAGCAGGGCGCCGCCGTGGGCGGCGATCCGGTCCAGCGGGAACATCAGGGCGATTCCCACGACGGCGGCCAGGCCCACCCGGGCTGCGGCAATCCGCGCGGGGCCGCTCGTGTCGCCTACGGCGTAGAGGGTGTTCTGGAAGATCTTCGAGGAAGCAACCGCCGGGAGGCCTAGGGAATAGGCCGCCAGCACAAGAGCGACGGCCCGCGTGTCGTCGGCATCGAAGGCCCCCCAGCCGAACAGGGCGCCGACGATGGACTCGCCCAGCACCAGGTAGGCGACGGTGCAGAAGGCCACGAAGAAGGCGGTCCTGCGTCGGGCGGCCAGCGCCCGGTCGGCCAGGCCGGAGGCCAGGCGTGACATCTCGGGGAGTTCGGCGACTGCCACGCTCGTGGCGAACAGGGCCACCGGAAGCGCGTAGAGCATCTGTGCCGAGAGCAGCCCGGCCACCGCACCGGTGACCAGGAGCGAGGCCAGGACGAGGTCGAGGTAGCCGGAGAGCTGCAGCACGCCCCGTCCCAGAACCGCCGGCCCGAAGCGCCGCCGTACGTCGGCCACCGCGGCGTTTCCCCGGCCGAACGACGGTCGCAGGTCCGGGGCGAGCCGCCAGACGGCGACTGCCTGCACGCCGAACTGCAGGGCACCACCGGCCACCAGTCCCCATGCCAAGGCAATGGCGGCCCCTCGTGGCGACCAGTCGCCGAAGGCCGCGACCGCCAGGATCATCACCTGGGCGGCATTCCAGAGGACCGGCGCCACATACGGAAGGAAGAAGCGACCATGGCTGTTCAGGACGCCAAGGCACCAGGCCGACAGCACCAGCAGGCCCAGGCCCCCGGTGGTGATCCGCAGGAGGTCGACTGTCAGGTCGAGGCGCCGACCCTCGAAGCCCGGTGCCAGCAGGACGGCCAGCGGTCGGGCCGCCAGGATGGAGACCACGACGAGTCCACCGGCCAGGGCGGCGAGCAGCCCGGCCACGGCGCCGGCCACCCGGCCCGCCTCGTCGTCACGGCCCTCGCCGAGTAGGCGGCTGTAGACGGGGATGAAGGACGCCGAGAGCGAGCCCTCGCCCAGCAGGTTCTGCAGGAGGTTGGGGATCCGCAGGGCGGCGGCGAAGGCGTCGGCGGCCGGGCCCAGGGCCAGCACGGATCGGAGGAGCGACTCGCGCAGCAGCCCCGACAGCCGGGACAGGGCTATTCCCGCGGCGACCGCCGAGGAGCCCCGGCCGCCTGGTCGGTTCGACGCATCGTTGCGGTCCGGGGCCATCGACGCCACGGTACCCGCGGCCCGGACCTGCCGACCGACGCCTCGAGAGCGCTGGGTAGCCTGACGACCATGTCAGCGGCCACGACTTCGATACCCGACCTGGCCCGCCGGGCCCGGGCCGTCGCCCCTGTCCTGGCCCGCGCCTCGACCGACCTGAAGGACGCAGCGCTGCTGGCTGCCGCCGATCGCCTGGAGGCCGACGTCGGTGACCTGCTTGCCGCCAACGCCGATGACGTGGCCCGCGGCGAGGCCGACGGCATGGCCACGGGCTTCCTGGATCGGCTGCGACTGGATCCCGACCGCATCGCCAGCATGGCGTCCGGCCTCCGTCAGGTCGCCGGGCTGCCGGATCCCGTGGGCCGGGTGACCGCCGAGTGGGTCCGCCCCAACGGCCTGCACTTCACCAAGGTCCGTGTTCCCCTGGGGGTGGTGGCCATCATCTACGAGAACCGCCCCAACGTGACCAGCGATGCCTTCGGGTTGTGCCTGAAGGCGGGAAACGTGGCCTTCCTACGGGGCTCCTCGGGCGCCCTGGCCTCCAACCTGGCGGTAGCTGCGAGCATCCGGGCGGCGCTGGTTGAGGTCGGACTGCCCGCCGACGCCCTGGTGCTGGTGGACGACGCGGGCCGCGGGGCTGCCATCGAGTTCATGCAGCAACGGGGCTACATCGACTGCCTCATACCCAGGGGTGGCCCGTCGCTGATCCGTTCCATCCTGGACAACGCGACGGTCCCCTACGTGATCGACGGCGACGGCAACTGCCACGTGTACGTGGATGAGGCGGCCGACCTGGAGATGGCCACCGACATCCTGGTGAACGCCAAGACGCAGCGGCCATCGGTGTGCAATGCCGCGGAGAGCCTGGTTGTTCACGTCGGGGTGGCCGACCGGTTCCTCCCGATGGCCGTCGCCGCGCTGGGCGATGTCGAGCTGGTGGGTGACGACCGGGCCCGGGAGGTAGTGCCGGCCATGGGCGTGGCGACAGATGCCGACTGGACGACCGAGTACGGCGAGATGAAGCTCTCGGTCCGGGTGGTCGACGACCTGGACGAGGCGATCGGTCACATCAACGAGACGGGTTCCGGCCACAGCGAGGCCATCGTCACGACGGACCACGCCGCCGCGGCCCGCTTCACGTCCGAGGTGGATGCGGCGGCCGTGCTCGTCAACGCCTCGACCCGATTCGTGGACGGCGAGGAGTTCGGATTCGGCGCCGAGATCGGTATTAGCACGCAGAAGCTGCACGCCCGGGGCCCTATGGGCCTGGAGCAGCTGACCACCGAGAAGTACGTGGTCCGGGGAGACGGCCAGACCCGCGGCTGAGGAACCCCCACCCGGTGGAGGCCGGTCGGCCACGCCTCGGTGGCATCTGATCGGCCGGAATGGCCTCTGTTCCGGATGCCGTAGCGGAACAGGCCGGTCGGTAGCCTCGCCGCATGATCGAACAACCCGAACGGTTCTCCGACCTGGCGGCGGTACGTAGCGCCCTGGCCGACGTCAACTACCTCGCTGACGACGGGATCGCCGGCGTGGTGTACCTGGCCGACCGCCTCGGCAAGCCGGTGCTGGTCGAGGGCCCGGCCGGAACCGGCAAGACGCAGTTGGCCAAGAGCGTGGCGGAGATCGCCGGCGCCCGCCTCATCCGCCTGCAGTGCTACGAGGGCCTCGACGAGGCCAAGGCCCTCTACGAGTGGAACTACAAGAAGCAGCTGCTGCGCATCCAGGCCGAGGGCGACGACGCCAGCTGGAGCGAAGTGGAGGACGACCTGTTCTCCGAGGAGTTCCTGCTGACCCGGCCGCTGCTGGAGGCCATCCGGGCCGAGGATCCGGTCGTCCTGCTCATCGACGAGGTGGACAGGGTGGAGGTGGAGACCGAGGCCCTGCTGCTGGAGATCCTCTCCGATTACCAGGTGTCGATACCGGAGTTGGGCACCGTCGAGGCCAGGCAGGTTCCCCTGGTGTTCCTGACCTCGAACGGCACCAGGGAGCTCTCCGAGGCGCTCAAGCGCCGCTGCCTCTACCTCTACATCGACTACCCGGACCTGGAGCGCGAGCGTGAGATCGTCTCGACCAAGGTGCCCGGGGTCGACGTGAATCTGGCCGACCAGGTGGCGCGCATCGTGAGGTCCATCCGCCAACTGGACCTCAAGAAGAACCCGTCGGTGTCCGAGACCCTGGACTGGGCCCGCACCCTGGTGCTGCTGGGAATCGAGCAGATCGACGCCAAGACGGCGACCGACACGGCGAACGTGCTGCTCAAGTACCGCACCGATATTGAGAAGGTCGTCAAGGAGTTTGCCGACAACCCCGCGGAGTTGGCCGGGAACGCCTCCTGAGGCGATCGTCCCGGTCCAGACAGTGACAGTCACCGGCCCTGCTCCCGCTCCGCCGACGGACCAGCCGCTCCTGGACCTCCTGAGCGGCTTCATCGTCGAGCTTCGCAACGCCGGGCTTCCGGTCAGCCTGACCGAGAACCTGGACGCCATGGAGGCGGTCACCCACATCCCCATCGAGGACCGCGAGGCGTTCAAGTACGCCCTTGGTGCCACGCTGGTCAAGAACCACAGCCACTGGCGGGCCTTCGAGGTGGTGTTCGAGGTCTACTTCTCACTGCGTGGCCCCGAGTACCAGATCGTCGACGGTGCCGGGTCGGGCGACCCTTCGGACGACGACGAGAACGCGACGATGCCCGGCGATGGGCAGGCCGGCGGTGGCGGTGGTGGCGGCATGTCAGCCCTCACGCCTGAACAGTTGGCCGAGATGCTCTTCAGGGCGCTCATGGGCGGCGACGAGGCGATGCTCCGCGCCCTGGCCCGGCAGGCCGTGATGCGCTTCGCCGGGATGGAGCCGGGGCGGCCGGTCGGTGGCACCTACTACCTGTACCGCACGCTCAGGAACTTGGACCTCGACGAGATGTTGGACCGGCTCATGGAGGCGGCTCAGGAAGAGGCTCCCGCCCCGCTCACCCCACTGGAACAGCGGCTCGAGCGGGACGAGTTCAGCGACCGCCTGAACCGCCTGAAGCAGGAGATAGAGGCCGAGATCCGCCGCCGCCTGGTGGCCGACCGGGGGGTCGAGGCCATGGCCAGGACCCTTCGCAAGCCGCTACCCGAGGACGTCGACTTCATGCACGCCTCGCGGGAGGAGATGGCCAACCTCCGCAAGGCCATCTACCCGCTGACCCGCAAGCTGGCCGTCCGGTTGGCTCGCAAGCGGCGGCACGGCCGGAAGGGTCCGCTGGACTTCCGCAGCACGATGCGTCACTCGCTGAGCTACGGCGGCGTGCCGGCCGAGCCCAAGTTCAAGTTCCCCCGCCCGGCAAAGCCGGAGATAATGGTGGTGGCTGACATCTCTGGTTCGGTGGCCGCCTTTGCCCGCTTCACCCTGCACCTCGTCTACGCCCTCAGCGGCCAGTTCTCCAAGGTCAGGTCGTTCGTGTTCATTGACGGCATGGACGAGGTGACCGGCTTCTTCGAGGGGGTGGAGGACATCGGCGAGGCCGTGCACCGTGTCAACACCGAGGCCGACGTGGTCTGGGTCGACGGGCACTCCGACTACGGGCACGCCTTCGGCGTCTTCTGGGAGAGGTACGGCAAGGACGTGGGTCCCAAGACCACGGTCCTGATCCTGGGCGACGCCCGGAACAACTACCACGCCTCGCAGTCGTGGATCCTCAAGGAGCTCCAGCACCGGGCACGCAAGGTGTTCTGGCTGAACCCCGAACCGAGGGCCTACTGGGACACCGGAGACTCGATCGTGGGGGAGTACGGCACCTGGTGCGAGGGCGTGCACGAGGTGCGCAACCTCCGTCAGTTGGAGGGCTTCGTCGAGAATCTCGTCTGAGGGCTGACGGCCACGACGTGTGGCTCCGGAGCGGGTCCAGTCAACGAGCTCCGTCGCGAAGGAGTTCGGCGAGGCGGAAGGCCAGCTCGATGCTCTGGCTGCCGTTCAGCCGGGGATCGCACATCGTCTCGTAGCGGTCGCCCAGGTTGCTGGTGGCCACCTCGGCTCCACCTCCCAGGCATTCGGTGACGTCGTCGCCGGTCAACTCCAGGTGGACGCCGCCCGGGTGGGTGCCGACGTACCTGTGGGCGGCGAAGAACCCGGACACCTCGGCCAGCACGTCCTCGAAGTGGCGGGTCTTGCGACCATCGTCGGCGGTGAACGTGTTGCCGTGCATGGGATCGCACACCCACACCACGGGGTGGCCGGCCTCCTGGACGGCTGACAACAGGGGAGGCAGGAGGTCGACGACCTTGGTGGCCCCCATGCGGGTTATGAGCGTGAGCCGGCCCGGTTGGCGGTCGGGGTTCAGGGCCTCGCAGAGGCCCAGGACTTCGTCGGCGCTGGCCGCCGGACCGACCTTGCAACCCAGTGGGTTTTGGACGCCGCGCAGGAACTCCACATGTGCGCCGTCCAGCTGTCGGGTGCGCTCACCGATCCAGAGCATGTGGGCCGAGCAGTCGTACCAGTCGCCGGTCAGGGAGTCCTGACGGGTGAGCGCCTCCTCGTAGTCGAGGAGGAGAGCCTCGTGGCTGGTGTAGAAGTCGACCTGGCGGAGGTCGGTCAGGGTGTCGCTGTTGATGCCGCATGCGGACATGAACTGCACGGCCCGATCGATCTCGTCGGCCAGGGCCTCGTAGCGCTGGCCGGCGGGGCTGGCCGCCACGAACTCGCGGTTCCACTGGTGGACGCTCGAGAGGGAGGCGAAGCCGCCCTTGGTGAACGCCCGAAGGAGGTTAAGTGTGGCGGCGGCCCTGTTGTAGGCCGTGAGGAGGCGCTCGGGGTCGGCGGTGCGCTCCCCGGCTGTGAAGCCGACGTCGTTGACGATGTGCCCGCGGAATGCCGGCAGCTCGATGCCGTCGATGGTCTCGGTGTCGCTGGAACGCGGCTTGGCGAACTGTCCGGCGATGCGACCGATCTTCACCACCGGTACCCCGGTGAAGTAGGTGAGGATGACTGCCATCTGCAGGATGACACGCAGTCGGTCCCGGATGGAGTCAGCGACGGTGTCGAAGGACTCGGCGCAGTCGCCGGCCTGCAGGAGGAAGGCATCGCCGTTGGCCACGGCGGCCAGCCTCTCGGTCAGCTCACGGGACTCGCCGGCGAAGACCAGCGGCGGTAGGACGCCCAGCTGGTTGAGCACCTGCTGGTGGGCCTCGGCATCCGGCCATTGGGGCTGCTGGAGGGCGACACGACCCCGCCAGGACCGGGGATCCCAGTCGGTGGAAGGGCGTGGGGTGGTGCTCGTGCTCACGGGGTCCAGCCTACGGGCGACCCGTCATGGGGCCGCGGGCTATTTGGATGGCCCGCGGTGGGTGGAGGGCCCGTGGGGGTTCAGGCGGCGTCGATGACCTCGGTGGCCCGGTCCCGTACGGTGATCACCGCACGCTTGACCAGGCGGCGGGCCGCCTCGGCGGTGACACCCAACTCCTCGCCGACCTCGCGGTAGCTGCGCTTGCGACCGTCGGTCAGGCCGAAGCGCTGCTCTACGGCGTAGCGGGCCCTGGAGTCCAGGACGTCCAGCAGTTGGGTGGCCATCTCGTTCTCGGCCATGGCCATGACCTCGATCTCCGGCCCGGGAGCGGCGTCGGGGAGCAGGTCCACCAACTCGTTGCTGTCGTCGTCGCCGATGGTTCGGTCCAGAGAGGTGGGGGTGGTCAGGCGGTGCAGCCGTGCATGCTCCTCGTCCAACTCGTCGCCGTTGCCGGATACGGCCCGCAGGGCGGCCCGGAGGCTGGCCGAACGGTCGCCGGGGAGGCGCACCAGGCTGGCCTTCTGGTCGAGTGCCCGGCCGATGGCCTGGCGGATCCAGAAGGTGGCATAGGTCGAGAACTTGAAGCCCTTGCGCCAGTCGAACTTGTCGACGGCGTGCTCGAGGCCGAGGTTGCCCTCCTGGATGAGGTCGAGCAGCTCCATGCCGGGCGGCAGGGGGTAGCGGCGGGCGACGCTCACCACGAGGCGGAGGTTGGCACGGATGAAGCGGTCCTTGGCCCGTGCAGCGGCCCTGATCGACCGCTCGATCTGGCGGTCGGACTCACCGGCCGCCTTCTTGGCGCGGGCCTCGGCGCCGCGCTCGATGATCTGGGACAGTTCCCGCTCCTCCTGGGCGTTCAGGAGAGGTACCATGCCGATCTCGTTCAGGTACTGGCCTACGGAATCACTCATTTTCGCTCACATCTCATTCGTTCTGGCCCACGACGCGCGCCGCGGCCGGGAGGGGATTTCAGGGAAGGCGACGATCCATCCGAACCGTTCAATGCGTCTTTCCGGTGGCTTCGTCTAACGAATAGTCAAGCACAGATGGCGCGCGCTGTGAACCCCGGTTTCCTATGACGTTCGTCATACTGTGGCTGCATACTCCGCCTCCGAGCCATCCGTGCAGGTCAACAGGGGTGTACGCCGGGTCTGTAACGGGCCGCTCCGGCAGGCGGGTCGCCCGGAATACCGCTCGGCGGTCAGTAGCATCGGTCCGTGCCAGGCTCCGAGCCCCCCGTCCCGCCGCGCCGGATCGGCATCCTGGGAGGAACCTTCGACCCCCCGCACCTGGGACACACGGCTGCCGCCCTAGACGCCCGTCGGTCCCTCGACCTCGACGTGGTGGTCTTCGTGGTAGCCAACGATCCCTGGCAGAAGACCGTCGGGGCGATGGCCGGAACCGCCGAGGAGGTCTCACCGGCAGAGGTTCGCCTGGCCATGACCCGGGAGGCCGTGGTTGGACTGGACAGTGTTCAGGTGGACGACGTGGAGATACAGCGGGGTGGGCCGTCGTACACCGCGGACACGCTGACCCACTATGGCGAGGTGCACGCCGGGGCCGAGCTGTTCCTCCTGCTGGGCAGCGACATTGCCCCCGGGCTGGACACGTGGGCGCGCCCTGACGAGCTGCGTCGACGTGCGACGATCGTGGTCATGGAGCGACCGGGGTACGAGGACTGCCGACCGCCGGCCGGTTGGGAGCATCGGGTCCTGGGGGGATCCTTCCCGGACCTGGCCAGCAACGACCTCAGGGAGGTCATCGCCGCCACAGGTGAGGTGGGCGACGGGGTCCCGGGCGGTGTGGCGGAGATCATCCGGGCACACGGCCTGTACGGGGCGGGTCGGTGAGCGACGGACGGATGGACGACGGTCTCCCGGAGGAGATGGCCCACGGGTCGCCTTCGGAGCGGCGACGGCCTGCACCACCCCTCTCGGCAGGCTGGCGGTGGGGCTTCCCGGCGGTGGTCGCGGTTCTCGTCCTTTGGTCGGGATGGCTCCTGATGGACGGCCTCGGCACGATCCTGGACAGCGAGGAGGGCAGGACGCGCGAGGCGGTCACCGATCAGTCCGCGCCGGGCTTCGAGGCGTTCGTGGAGCAGACCTGGTCCATGCTGGTGGTGACCGAGGATGCCGCGGGCGAACTGGTTCAGGTCGCCGTCATAGCCGCTACCGACCGGACCGGAGGTGGAGGCACGGTCCTCCTGGTGCCCTCGGAGGCCAGCGCGTCGGGATGCGCCGCGCAGCCGTGCCGGTTGGTCGACCGCCACCGCGAGGGTGGAGTCGAGACGGTCCGGGCGTCGGTGACCAAACTGATGGGCGTGGGGGTCACCGGGACTGCGCTGTTGACTCCCACCCGGTGGGAGAACCTCGCCGGTGCCTCGCCGGCGGTAGTGGTCGAACTACCCGGGGAGCTCGTGGCCACGGCGGCCGACGGTACATCGGTGGTGCGGTTCCCAGCCGGAACTGTGGCCGTGGCGCCGGCAGAGGTCGTCGACCTCCTGGGCTTCGTGGACGATGTCGGCGGTGTGGACCGGCTGGCCCGGCAACGGGAATGGTGGACCGGTTGGATGGACCAGGTCGGGGTCGGGGACCCGGCGGCCAACCTCCCGGTGCTCGACCTGGACCTGGTCCACCTGCTGGTCACGGTGGCCACCGGTCCGGTGAGGGTCGTCACCAGTCCGTGGGCGATCGATGGCTCCTCGATGGTGGTCGACGGGACGGCGCTGGACGACCTGGTGGTCGCCATGTTCCCGTTCCCCGTGCCGCTGGTCCCGGGCCGGCTACCCACGGTCCGACTCCTGAACGGCACCGGCGACCCGTCGCTGGATGCCCCTGCCCGCGAAGCCGTGCTACGGGCCGGTGTGGAGTTGGCGGTGGTGGGCAACTACCGCCACGACGGGGCGATCCAGACCCGGGTGATCCACCGCGACCCGGCCCAGGCTGAGGCGGCCAACGCCCTGGCGGCGCTCCTGGGGGCCGGTGTGATCTTCGACGAGATGGCTAGTCCGGTGGCCGACCTGACTGTCGTCATAGGAGCCGACTTCCGGCCAGCCGGATAGCCTCGGCGGCCCGATGCCACAGCCCTCCCCGGACCGCTCCACGGCGGACGACCACGTTCCCACCCTGGCCGACTGGGCCCGCCATGCGGCCAGGGCGGCAGACGACAGGCTGGGGCGGGACACCGTCATTATCGAGGTGGGCGACGTGATCTCGGTAACCGACTTTTTCGTCATCTCCAGCGCGGTGACCTCCCGGCAGGTCCGGGCCATCGCCAAGGAGGTCGAGGACCAGCTGACGATCCTGGACGGTCCGAAGCCGGTCAGGGTCGAGGGTCGTGACGACCACCGCTGGGTGCTGATGGACTTCGGCGGCTTCGTCGTGCACGTCCTGGACGAGGAGTTCCGGGCCTTCTACGACCTGGAGCGGCTGTGGTCCGACTGTCCCCGCGTCGACTGGCAGGTCGGCTGACCTCAGGTCGACTGCCTGCGTCGTACCGTCACCGTCACAGAACCGTCCTCGTCGACCTCGGTGTGGGCGTGGACCCCCCAGTGGTCGGCGATGATCCCGGGGGTGATGACCTCTGCCGGAGTTCCGTGCGTGATGAGGCGACCACCGTCCAGTACGGCGATCCTGTCGGCGAACTGTCCCACGACCGTCAGGTCGTGGAGGGTGCTTACGACGGTCAGGGACCGCTCGGTCCTGAGTTCGGCGATCAGCTCCAGTACCTCAAGTTGGTGGCCGAGGTCCAGGAACGAGGTGGGCTCGTCCAGTACCAGGATTGGCGTGTCCTGGACCAGGGCGCGCGCTACCACCACCCGCTGGCGTTCACCGCCGGACAACGTGTCCACGCTCCGGTCCATGAAGTCATCCAGTTCCAACCTCTGCAGGACTTCGAGGGTTCGGCTGCGGTCCATTTCCGAGGCCGAGAACCGCAGGCCCTGGTGGGGGGAGCGACCCAGTAGGGCGTAGTCGAACACCCCGATCCCCGGGGGAATGACGGGATGCTGGGGGACCACGGCCAGTCGGCGGGAGCGTTCCCGATTCTGTATCCCGCTGGCGTCATCGTCTCCGATCCGGACCGTGCCGGTATAGGGCAGGGTGCCGGCGAGGGTCCGCATCAGGGATGTCTTGCCAGCACCATTGGGTCCGATTACCACCAGCCAGGATCCGCCCGTGACGGAGAGGTCGAAGCCGTCGAGGACGGTCCGATTCCCGAGCACCACCGAGACGTCTGACCATGCCACCTGCACGGAGCGGTCTGCTGCCCTCATGCCGTGGATTGTCGTCGCAGGATGAGCAGGAAGAACGGTGCGCCTATGAAGGCGGTGATCACGCCTATGGGCAGCTCGGCGGGAGACCGCACCGTTCGGGCGACCACGTCGGCCAGGGCCAGGAATGCTGCGCCGAAGAGCAGGGAGAGCGGGATGACCCGTCGGTGGCTGGATCCTGCGACCATGCGAACGGCGTGGGGAACGACGAGTCCAACGAAGCCGATGAGGCCGCTGACCGCCACGGCCGCAGCCGCGCCCAACGACGCCGTCATGAGCACCAGCCTCCGGATGGTTCGTGGCCGGAGGCCGAGTGTCGTGGCCTCCTCGTCTCCGACGGCCAGGACGTCCAGCGAACCGACCGACAGCAGCAGGCCGGCCATGCAGATGGCTGCGTAAGGAACCAGAAGGCGCACCTCTCCCCAGCCGGCGGTCGATAGGCGCCCGAGGATCCATGCGAAGACCTGCTGGAGGGTCTCCGAGTTCTGCTGCTGGATGAAGGTCTGGATGGCGGTGAAGAAGTTGGCCACGGCCACACCGGCGAGGATGAGGGTGGCCGGCGACCCGGTCTTTCCCCGGCGGACGCTGAGGGTGCCGGCTGCTGCGACCGCCAGGAGGGCTCCGGCGAAGGCCGCCAGCGGAACCGGGTCGATGAAGCCGATTGCGTCCTGGAGTCTGGCCACGATGGCGATGGTTGCGCCCAGGCCGGCTCCGGCGGCGATTCCCAGGAGGTAGGGATCGGCCAGGGGGTTGCGGAATACCCCCTGATAGGCAGCACCCGATCCGGCCAGAAGGGCTCCGACCAGGAGGCCGAGCACCACCCTCGGGGCGCGCAGGTCCCAGACGATCGCCCGTTCAGCGACCGACAGCGAGGAGTCGACGTCCACGAGGGGGAGTCGGTCGACCAGCTCCAGGACTACATGCCAGACGGGTATGGAAACCGGCCCGGTGGCCACGCCCACCACTGCGGCGACCAGGACCGATGCGACGCCGACGGCCAGCCAGCGGACTCCGAGTCGGGACCTGCCGGGCCCGACAGGCCCGCTCAGCCAGCCACGGGATGCCGGTGATCCGAGCGACCGGGACGTCATCGGATCACCTCGGATCCGATCACTCGACAGAGTTGACAGCATCGACGATGGCACGCAGGAAGTCCACGATGCGCGGACCCCAACGCGAGGCCACGTCATCGTCGAGCTCGACTATGCGGCCTGTGGACACGGCCGTAAGGGTCTCCCAGCCGGGGCGCTCGGCGATCGCCGCCGCCGTCTGGGCGCAGCACTTCGTGTCGGCCAGGAAGATGATGTCCGGATCGGCATCCAGGAGGTACTCGGCCGAGAGCTGCGGATAGCCCCAGGAGGACCCGTCGGCATCGGCCGGGTCGGCGGCGTTGACGAGGCCGGCCATGGCGTAGACCTCGCCGATGAACGTCGCCGACGTGACGGTGTAGAGGGTGTCGTCCAACTCGTGGTAGTAGCTGAGGGGCTCGTCGCGTTCGGTCACCGAGGCTGCCAGGTCGGACATCTCGGCCTGCATTGCGTCCACTAGCGCAGCAGCTTCCGCAGCGTGAGCGGTGATCTCCCCGAGGGCCAGGATCTGGATGTAGGTGTCAGCAATCGTCATCGAGGCTCCCTGGAGCAGGGAGGCGACCCCGGCGGCCTCGAGGCCGGCGACCACATCGCCCGGATCGTAGGAGAGGACCACCAGGTCCGGCCGGAAGCCCAGGATGGCCTCTACGTTGGGCTCGAAGCCGCTCAGGTCCGTTACCGGGGCCTCGACGGGGAAGGTGGAGAGGGAGTCGACCGCCACCACCTTGTCGTCGGCGCCGATGGCGAAGAGCATCTCGGTCGCCACCGTCGAGATCGAGACGATGCGTGCCGGACCGGCGGGCTCGGCTGCGGCCGGGGCACCTGACATGGCGGTGGAGGTCTCCGTGCCGCCACAGGCGGCGAGGGTGAGGACGGCGAGCAGCGATGCCAGGATCTTGCGAAGCATCGGAACGGGTTCCTCCTGTCATCGAGGAGTCATCGCTCGATCGACAGGCCATTCGCAGGCCATCGGCCGAACCGAATCCCTTGCCTCGAGGGTGTCTGGTTCGTACGGCGGGGAGCTGGCTCGGACTCGTCGTCACCTTAGAGCGACGACATCACCGCTGCGGGACAGTGCCGGGATCACACCGGACTTCCGTCTCCAGACCGCGGCGGCAGTGTAGCGACTGCCCGGCCGCTCTCAGGCGAGGGCCGGACGATCGGTCTCGTCGAGTACGAACCGTGCATCAGGGATCATGTGGCCTCGCCTCGGTCAGGCCCGACGTCGGCGAACCTGGGGCCCGCGATGCCGACATGGCTGGACACCGGCCGGTTGACGAGCTGGCAGGCCAGGTCGACGGCGACGTCGAGCACCTCGTCGTGGGACAGTGGTCGCATCGGAATGCAGAATAGATCCACTGGTTAGTTTCACGCCGAGCTGAGACAGGTCGTGGTCCTGCTGGGGACGTGACGGCACTCTGCAGGAGATGACGGCCTCGGCGTGGCGGGGCCGCCGGAGATCGGTCAAGGTGGGCACAGCCACCGAGGAGGGCCCATGGACCACGACATTCCCGCTGACCTCGCGGACTACCTCGTCGAGTTGGACGAGTTCATCGAGAGCGAGATCAGGCCGCTCGAAGAGCAGGACGACAACATCAGGTTCTTCGACCACCGTCGGGAGGATGCGCGCACCGATTGGGACCGCGACGGGCTCCCCAACCGGCAGTGGGAGGAGCTGCTGGCAGAGGCACGGCGCCGGGCCGACGAGGCCGGTCACTACCGGTACCCGCTGTCAGAGGAACTGGGCGGCAGGAACGGCACCAACCTGGGCATGGCCGTCATCCGGGAGCACCTCGCCGCTAGGGGCCTCGGGCTGCACAACGACCTCCAGAACGAGCACTCGATCGTCGGCAACAACGTAGGACTGTTGCTGATGCTGGAGTACGGGAGCGACGAACAGAAGGCCGAATGGGTGCCACACCTGCTGGAGGGGACTCGTGGTTTCGCCTTCGGGATCACCGAGCCGGAGCACGGATCGGACGCCACCCACATGGAGACCAGCGCCGTGCGCGACGGGGACGGATGGGTGATCAACGGCGAGAAGACGTGGAACACCGGCATACACCGGGCGCACAGCGACATGATCCTGGCCAGGACCTCCGGCGAGCCCGGGGACGGCCACGGCATCACCGCGTTCCTGACCCCCATGGATGCCGACGGGCTGGTCATCGAGGAATACCTCTGGACCTTCAACATGCCGACCGACCACGGCCGCGTGTCGCTCACCGACGTGCGCGTGCCCCACGGCGCCATCCTCGGAGAGGAGGGTCGCGGACTGCAGATCGCCCAGCACTTCTTCAACGAGAACCGGATCCGACAGGCCGCCTCCAGCCTCGGAGCCGCCCAGTACTGCATCAACGAGTCGGTCGCGTATGCGAAGGAGCGCAGGCCGTTCGGCAGGCCGCTCTCGATCAACCAGGGGATCCAGTTCCCCCTGGTCGAGCTCCAGACGGAGTGCGAGATGCTCAGGGCGCTGGTGCAGAAGACCGCGTGGCAGATGGACGCCTACGGGGCGTTCTCGGTCTCGGACAGGGTCTCGATGTGCAACTACCGGGCCAACCGGTTGTGCTGCGAGGCGGCGGATCGGGCCATGCAGGTCCACGGCGGGCTGGGCTATTCACGCCACCGGCCGTTCGAACACATCTACCGGCACCACCGGCGCTACCGGATCACAGAGGGTGCCGAGGAAATCCAGATGCGCCGCATCGCCGGCTACATGTTCGGCTTTATGAAGCAGCAGGCCCCCAAGGGTGTCGCCGGGGACTGAGCGGCAGACGATGACCGACGTCAGGAAACTCCAGGACCTTCTAGGCGAGGTCCTGCAGAGGCTGGACGGTTTCGTGACCCTCCACTCGGTGGAGCGACTGTCGGGGGGAGCCAGCCAGGAGACCTACCGCCTCCGAGTCGAAATGGAGGACGGTGCATGCAGCCTGGCGCTGCGCAGGAGCGTCGGCCCGACCGAAGGGCGTGGCATCGGAGGGCCCGGCCTTGCAGTCGAGGCACGTCTCATGGTGCTGGCCCGTCGGGCGGGGGTGCCCGGTCCCGACGTCCGCCTGGTCCTCCGCCCGGAGGACGGCCTGGGAGACGGGTTCGTCATGGAGTGGATCGCCGGCGAGAGCCTCGGGGGCCGGATCAACCGCTCCGAGAACCTGGTCGCCGCCAGGGCTGGGCTGGCCCGTGAGTGCGGACGAGCGCTGGCGCGGATCCATTCCATCGACCTGGACTCCACGGGGCTACGCGACGTCCTGGGCGAGGTCGGCCCGGAAGACGAGGTCAGGTTGACGTGGGAGCGCTACCAGGGGTTCGGCAGTGCCCAGCCGATGATCGACTTCACCGCCCGGTGGCTCCTGGACCACCTGCCCCCCGACGGCGAGGTGGCCCTCGTCCACGGAGACTTCCGCAACGGCAACCTGGTGGTCGACCCGACCGGCATGGGTGCCGTGCTGGACTGGGAGATCGCCCACATCGGTGACCCGATGCGTGACCTGGGCTGGCTCTGCACCTCCAGTTGGCGCTTCGGCCATCCGGAGCAACCGGTTGGTGGCTTCGGCTCCTACGAGGACCTGTTCGCCGGCTACGAGGAGGAGTCGGGTCGTGTCGTCGACCCGGAGCACGTCAGATTCTGGGAGGTGTTCGGATCCTTCTGGTGGTCGATCGGCTGCCTCGGCATGGCCGACCAGTACCGGACCGGCCCGGACCGCAGCGTGGAGCGGGCGGCGATCGGAAGGCGCTCGTCGGAGTGCCAGGTGGACTGTGTGAACATCCTCATCCCAGGCCCGGTCACCGAGGTGGCCCGGGAGGGTGGCGACCACGGGCCCGACCTGCCACGGGTCGACGAGATGGTCGGCAGCGTCCGTGAGTTCCTGCGGTCCGACGTGGTTCCGGCCATAGACGGTCGGACCGGGTTCCTCGCCCGTGTGGCAGCCAACTCGCTGGACATCGTGGCCCGCGAACTGGAGTGGGGAGACGAACACCGGCATCTGGAGTGGTCCCGGTTGCGGAACCTCCTCGGCGTGGACGGCACCCTCGGAGAACTCAGGCTCCTGCTGGCCGAAGGACTGCGGGATGGGTCCGTTGCCCTGGATGCAGACGGGCTCGTCGGCCACCTCCGGCAAACGGTCGTGAACCAGGTCCTCATAGACCAGCCCACCTACCCGGGGTGCATAGCCGCACTCGGATTCGACGCCGACACCTGAAAACGAGAGCACCGCAGGTCGTTGACCTGCGGCGTCACGTGGAGCTAGAGGGAATTGAACCCTCGACCTCTTCCATGCCATGGAAGCGCTCTGCCAACTGAGCTATAGCCCCGAGGAGCCGACAATCTACCAGCGCCCCTCCGGGACACGGCTCGGCCGATCCGGGTTCGGGGGTACCTCCGGCCAGCCGACGCCTCGCTAGCCTCACGTCGATGTCCGAGCGCTACAACCCCCAGGCCATCGAGGCCCGCTGGCAGCAGCACTGGCTCGACGAGGGCACCTACCAGGTCGACAACGACGACCCCCGGCCGCCGTTCTACGTGCTCTCCATGTACCCGTACCCGAGCGGTCCGGCGCACATGGGCCACGTCCGCAACTACACGATGGGCGACCTGCTGGTCCGCTACCGCACCATGCGGGGCGACGGCGTGCTCTCACCCATCGGCTTCGACTCGTTCGGCCTGCCGGCAGAGAACGCGGCCATCACCACCGGCACCCATCCGCGCATCAACACCGAGGCCAACATTGAGGCCCTGTCCGCATCCCTGCGACGCATCGGCGCCGTCTACGACTGGCGGCGCGTCGTACGCAGCCACGATCCGTCATACATGCGTTGGACGCAGTGGATCTTCCTGAAGTTCTACGCGGCCGGCCTCGTCTACCGCGACACCGCCCCGGTCAACTGGTGCCCCGGCTGCCAGACCGTGCTGGCCAACGAGCAGGTGCTGGGCGACGGCAGCTGCGAGCGCTCGGGCGACCTGGTCGAGCGCCACGACATGGAGCAGTGGTTCTACCGGATCACCGACTACGCCCAGCAACTCCTCGACGACATGGACACCGTCGACTGGCCCGAGAAGGTCAAGGTCATGCAGCGCCACTGGATCGGCCGCTCCGAAGGGACCGAGTTCGGCCTTCCGATTGCGGACGGCGACGGAAACGCCCGCAGCGACGTCGAGCCGCTGGCCGTGTTCACCACCCGTCCCGACACCTCCTTCGGCATCACGTTCGCCGTCGTCTCGCCGGAACACCCCCGGGTCGACGAGCTGACCAGCGACGACCGGAGGGCCGCCGTCGACGCCTTCAGGACATCGGTCGAAGGCCTCAGCGAGATCGACCGCATGTCCACCACCGGCCCGCTGGACAAGCGCGGCGTGGCCACCGGTGGCCGGGTCGTGAACCCCTTCACCGGCCAGGCCATCCCGGTCTTCCTGGCCGACTACGTCCTCATGACCTACGGCACCGGGGCGATCATGGCCGTACCCGGACAGGACCAGCGCGACTGGGACTTCGCCACCGCCCACGGCTGCGACATCGTCCGGACCGTCCAGCCGCCCGACGGCTTTGACGGCGAGGCCTACCTGGGTGACGGAACGGCCATCAACAGCGGGTTCCTTGACGGCATGGATGTGGCCGAGGCCAAGGAGGCTGCTGCCGACTGGCTGGAGGCCGAGGGCCTGGGCGTCCGGAAGGTCAACTACCGCCTCCGCGACTGGCTGCTGTCCCGCCAGCGCTACTGGGGCTGCCCGATCCCCATCGTCTACTGCGAGGCCTGCGGCGAGCAGCCGGTACCGCTCGACGAGCTGCCGGTCGAGCTACCCGACGACGTCGAGTTCATGCCGACGGGTCGGTCGCCGCTGACCACCCACGACGGCTTCCTGTCGGCCACCTGCCCTACGTGTGACGGCCTGGCCAGACGCGAGACCGACACCATGGACACTTTCGTGGACTCCTCCTGGTACTTCCTGCGTTTCGCCGACCCGTGGAACGACGAGGCACCGTTCGCGTCTGACGCGGCGGCCAGCTGGCTGCCCGTCGACCAGTACATCGGCGGCGTGGAGCACGCCATCCTCCACCTGATGTACGCCCGCTTCTTCACCAAGGCCCTGGCAGACCTGGGGGTGGCGCCCGCCGGGCTGCGGGAGCCGTTCCAGCGCCTCTTCACCCAGGGGATGATCCGTCTCGGCGGTACGAAGATGTCCAAGTCCAAGGGCAACCTGGTCGCCCCCGAGCCGATCTTGGACCGCCAGGGGGCAGACGCCCTGCGTCTCGCCCACCTGCAGGTGAAGCCCCCGCAGGAGGACGTGGACTGGGAGGACTTCGGTATCGACGGGTGCGCCAAGTTTCTGGCCCGGGTCTGGCGCCTGGCCGTACCGGATTCTGACCTGGCAGCGGGACCCCGTACCGGAGATCCCACCGAAGCCGATGCCGCCGTCGACCGGGCCACCCACAGGCTCGTGGCCCGTATCACCGACGAGTACGACCGCTGGTCCTACAACACGGCGATTGCCGGGTTCATGGAGTTCACCAACACCCTCTACCGGTACGTGCAGGCGGATGATGGCCCGCACGCCGACACGCTGGCCGCAGCGGTCGACGCCCTGCTGCAGGTCATGGCCCCGGCCGCACCACACATGTGCGCCGAACTCTGGGAGATGCGACGTGGTGGCCACGTCCACGTGGAGCCGTGGCCCGAGTCCGACCCGTCCAAGCTCGTCGACGACACCGTGACGATGGTGGTCCAGGTCAACGGCAAGGTCCGCGACCGGCTCGAGGTGTCCTCCGACATCGACGAGGTGGGCGCCATCGCGGCGGCTCTGGCCTGTGGGAAGGTCGTCGCCGCCCTCGACGGGGGAGAACCTCGCAAGGTCATCGCCCGGCCACCGAAGCTGGTCAACGTCGTCGTCTGAAACGCCGGCCGTGCCAGTTGCGGCCGGGGTGCTCAGCCGTCGTCGTGGCTTCGCAGGTAGCGCTCCAGTTCGGCGGCCAGCTGCTCGCCGTCAGGTAGCTGGCCCCGCACGTCGTGGAGGTCGTCGTAGGCCGCCTCCAGCTTCTCCAGCATGGTGACGTGCTCCGGGTTCCGTGTCACCAGGTCGTCCAGGCGGGCCCGTGTGGCAAGCGCCGACTCGGCCAACGGACCGTCCTCGAACGAGACCCCGGTGAGCTCGCCCAGGCCGTTCAGCAGGGCCAGCGCCGCCGGGGGATACGAGGAGGCAGACAGGTAGTGGGGGACCTGTGCCCACAGCCCGATGGCCGGGATGCCCGTCCTGCTGGCCTCCATCTCGATTACGGCCTGGACACCGGCAGGCACCTCGATCGTGGCCGTGACGAAGTCCAGCCGCTCGGTCATCTCCGGGCTGCCTGCCGTGCAGGACAGGCGCGTGGGCCGGGTGTGAGGAACGGCTGCCGGGTATGCGCCCAGTCCCACGACCATCCTGACGTCCAGGCTGCGGCAGAGGGCCATCACAGCATCGGAGAACGCCCTCCACTCGTGGTCGGGCTCGGGGCCGTGGAGCACGAGCACGTCGTTCTCCGAAGTCGACTCCAGCAGGAAGAGCTCGATGCTCGGCCACTCCATGCGCCGGCTCACGCCGTCGACGAGGTGCAGGGTGGGTCGCCGGGCCCGATGGTCGAGCAGGCGGTCGGTGTCGAACCGGGCGAGCCTCCGACCCGGATCGCCGTCCAGGAGTCGCTGTCGGGCCGCCCTGGCCGCCCCGGCGGCGTCGATCCAGCCATCCAGGGCCAGCAGCAGGACCGGGTTCTCCAGTACCGGGACCTCGAGGACCTCCACGAGCGGTCGAGCGTCCACTTCAGGCGACCCTCGGAAGCCGCGAAGCCGTCTCGTAGGCCAGGTCGGCCAGGTCCACGACCCTTTGGCCGAACGCCTCGACGAGGCGCGGGTCGTCCTGGTCACCCATGACGCCGGCCGCATATCGGGAGTACACGCCCTCCACTATGCAGGCGATCCGCCAATAGGCGAACGCCACGTAGAAGTCCAGGTTGGCGAGGTCACGGGTGCCGTGGCGGGCGTACATCTCACGTACCTCGTCGGTTGTGGGGAACCCGTCGACCGAGGTCGGCGGAAGGATGCCGCCGGTGGTCCGCGAGTCGCCGTAGGCCACCATGCCGGCCACGTCGGCCAGGACGTCGCCCAAGGTGCACAGCTCCCAGTCGAGTACCGCGGCAACCTCGCCGTCGGGCGACATCATGCAGTTGTCCAGCCGGTAGTCGCCGTGCACGATGCCGACCCCCTGTTGGGCGGGCACGCGCTGCTCCAGCAGTTCGTGGACCTCCAGGACCCTGGGGATGTCACGGGTGGTGGAGTTCACGAACTGGGTCCGCCAGCGCTTCAGCTGCCGTTCGACGTAGCCGTCGTGGCGCCCTAGGTCGGACAGGCCCACGGCGTCCAGGTCAACGTCGTGGAGGTGGGCCAGCACCTCCACGAGCGATTCGCCCATGCTCCTGCGCACCTCGATCGGTACGCCCTCGGCGATGGCGACGTCGCGCACCACCAGGCCGGGGACGAAGTCCATGACGTAGAAGGGTGCGCCGTTCACCTCCTCGTCCTCGCAGAGCCCGACGACGGACGGGACAGGTACACCGCTGTCGGCCAGGGCGCTGATGATCCGGTGCTCCCTGGCCATGTCGTGGGCGGTGGCCAGCACGTGGCCCATCGGTGGTCTGCGCAGTACCCAGCAGCGTCCGCTTCCGTCGGCCACGGTGAACGTGAGGTTTGATCGTCCACCGGTGATCAGGTCGAATTCCAGCCCGCCGTCGACGCCACCGACCCGTTCGTCGAACCAGCGGACCAGGCTGTCGTGGTCGATCCCAGCGATGTCGGTCATTGTCCGCCGACGGTAGTGGAGCGGCCGGTCGGGCTCCCTACCCTGACCGCCATGGACGTCACCGACGCCACCTTCCAGGCCGAGGTCATCGACCGGTCACGCCAGGTACCCGTGGTCGTGGACCTGTGGGCCGAGTGGTGCGAGCCGTGCAAGTCCCTCGGTCCGATCCTGGAGAAGGTCGTAGGCGAGACGGACGGTCGGGTCGTGCTCGCCAAGGTGGACATCGACAATAACCCGGGGGCCGCCCAAGCCTTCCAGGTCCAGTCCATCCCGGCTGTCTTCGGAATGGTCGACGGCCAGGTGGCCGCCAGCTTCGTTGGCGCCCAGGGCGAGGACGCCGTACGTGCGTTCGTGGAGGGGCTGCTGCCCGCCGGCGAGGTGTCCGAGGTCGAGCGCCTGGTCGCCCTCGGTGACGAAGCCTCCCTCATAGCCGCCCTCCAGCTGGACAACGACGACGTCGCCGCCGTCACCGCGTTGGCGCTCCTGCTGGTGGAGCGGGCCGGCGACGGAGACCGGGAGGCGGCGCTGAACCTGCTGGAGCGGATCCCGGAGTCGCCCGAGACCCGACGCGTCGCGGCGATGGCACGCATCGAGCCTGTCGAGGACATCGAGGCCAGCCTCGCCGACCTGCTGGGCACGGTGAAGGAGGACGACGACTCCCGTAGGCGCTTCGTGGACCTGCTCGAGTTGCTGGGCCCCGACGATCCCCGGACGGCCGACTGGCGCCGCCGCCTTACCTCGGCGCTCTTCTGACATTCCGGGCGTAACGACGGACCCTGCGTCCGGCGACTCGCCCCCGCACAGCCTTCCCGGAACCTCAACGACCCAACGGGGGGTGTGCCGTGTCCGGACCCGTCGACCAGATCCGACGTCGGATCGACGACCTGCTCTTCGAGCGCCCAGCTACGCCGGCACACCTGACGGCTGCCGGCCTGCTGCTCCTGGCCGGCATCGGCCTGGCGGCCCTCCTCTGGTGGCCGTCGGGCCGATCCGACCCGTCCCGCCTGCCGTTCGTCACCGTGCCACTGGCATCTGTGGGTGCCAGGATCCCACCCGGCAGAGCCCGGTTTCGGGTTGGAGGATCCACCTGGGTGGTGCACCTGGAACGGGGCCGCCTGCTGGTCCGGCGGGCACCGACAGTCGTGGTGCCGCGTGTACCGTCGACCGGGTGATCGTCGAGTTGGGGTCCGGCCACCGCTACGACTGCGCGACCCGCACACTGGTCATGGGGATACTCAACAGGACCCCTGACTCGTTCTGGGATCGGGGTCGGTACTGGGACTTCGACGACTTCCTCCGCCTGGCCGAACGGCATGTCCATGACGGCGCCGACTTCCTGGACGTGGGTGGCTCGAAGGCTGGTCCGGGTCCGGAGGTGACTGAGGCAGAGGAGCTGGGGAGGGTGGTGCCGGCCGTCGAGGCCCTCCGGTCGCGGTTCGACCTGCCGATATCGGTGGACACCTTCCGGGGGCGAGTGGCCGACGAGGCGTTCGCCGTCGGAGCGTCAGTGGGCAACGACATCAGCGGCTTTGCCGACCCGACCTTCCTGCCGGCGTGTGCCCGCCACGGGGCCGCAGCGGTGGCCACCCACGTCCGGATCGGACCCCGCATCCCGGATCCGAGCCCCACCTACGGCGACGTGGTGGTCGAGGTCCGGGAGTTCCTGGCCGCCAGGGTGGAGATGGCACGGGAGGCGGGCATACCCGATGAGCGCATCATGGTGGATGCCGGCCTGGATCTGGGAAAGACGCCCGCCATGTCGGCACTGCTGCTGCGTCGGACCGACGACCTGGTCGCCCTCGGCCTGCCGGTCATCCTGTCGGCATCCAACAAGGGCTTCCTGGGCAACCTGACAGGCGAAGGAATCGACGAACGGGTCGAGCCGTCGTGGGCGGCCCATGCCCTGGGCATCGCCCTGGGATGTCGGATCATCCGAGCCCACGATGTACGTGGCGGCAGGCGGGTGGCAGACACCATGGCCGCCGTCCTGGCCGTCGACGCCGAGGCGATCGGCGTGCCGAGGTGACGCTGCCGATCGTCGTGATCTCCGGAGACGACGAGGCCCTGGTGAACGAATCCGTGCGGGCAGCGGTCGAAGCGTCGCTGGGCGCGGAGGACCGCACGCTGGCTCTCGAAGAGTTGACCGAGGAGGACTACCGGGCCGACGACGGCTTCGAGATCGCCAGACTGGTCGACGCAGCCCAGACCCCGCCGTTCCTGACCGGACGACGGGTCGTGGTGGGCCGACATCTCGGCCGGTTCGGCAACCGCGACGCCGTCGCGCCTCTCGTCGCCTACCTGGCCTCCCCGCTCGGCACCACGTCGTTGGTGGTGGTCTGGGAGAAGGGTCGGACGCCCACCCAGCAGAAGCTGAATCGGCTTCCGAAGGACCTCGTGGAGGCTGTCACCGCTGCCGGGGGAGAGGTACGGAGGGTCGGGACGGGTCGCGGTCGCGACGCGGAGCGCTGGTTGGACGAACGCCTGGACGGCGCCGCTGTGGAGTTGGACCGCCCAGCCCGGGCGCTCATCGCCAGGCGGATGGGAGAGGACCGGGCGAGGGTCGTGCCGCTGCTGGACACCCTCGCTGCGGTGTTCGGACCCGGGTCGGCACTCGGTGCAGGTGACGTAGAGCCGTTCCTGGGCACGGGAGGCGACGTGGCACCATGGGACCTGACCGATGCCATCGACCGCGGCGACGTCCCGAGGGCTCTGGACTGCCTCAGCCGCATGATGGATGCCGGAGGACGCCATCCGCTGGCCGTCATGGCCTCCCTGCACGGCCACTTCGGCCGGTTGCTACGCCTCGACGGATCGGGGATCCACGACGAGGCCGGCGCTTCGGATGCCCTGGGCATCAAGGGCTTTCCAGCGAAGAAGGCGCTGCGGGCCAGCCGGAGCCTGGGACCCCACAAGACCGCCCGCTCGATCCGGCTGCTGGCTGCGGCCGACCTGGACCTCAGGGGTCGTTCGGCCTGGCCACCGGAACTGGTGGTGGAGGTGCTGGTGGCCCGACTGGCGAGCCTCACCCGGCGCTAGCAGGCCGCCGGTTGGTGCCGGGGTCGAGGGCGAGGCGCAGCCTCAGCCTGAGAGGGCGTCGAGGCGCTTCTGGAGCCGAGACTTGCGACGGGCGGCGGTGTTTGGGTGCAGGACCCCGCTGTCACAAGCCCTGTCGATGCGCCTCATGGCGGCAGCGGCTGCCTCGGCGGCGTTCTCGCCGGTCTCGGCAGCCTCGACGGCGTTCTTGATGCGGGTCTTCAGCTCGGTGCGCACGGCGCGGTTGCGGACGCGACGAACCTCGTTCTGGCGGTTCCGCTTGATCTGGCTCTTGATGTTCGCCACGGGGGAGCGTCCCTGTTCGTCGGTGGGTACTGGTGCGTCGTTGGCGACGGGGCACGGTCGGATGACCAACCGGCACGAGCAGAGATCCTACCGCTGGTGCCACGGGAACGGTTCTCCACGGGGCGTGACGCCTGCCCGTTCCGGGCAGCGCGGGCTGTCGCCGAGGATCCGACGTCCGCCGGTACCGTCTGCGGGGACATGGACCTCTCGCGGCTGCGCAACACGTCGATCATCGCCCACATCGACCATGGCAAGTCCACCCTCGCCGATCGGATGCTGGAGCTCTGCGGTGCCGTCGACCCCCGGGAGATGCGGGCCCAGTACCTCGACACCATGGACCTGGAGAGGGAGCGGGGCATCACCATCAAGCTCCAGAGCGTGCGCCTGGACTGGAAAGACACGGTCGTCAACCTCATCGACACCCCAGGCCACGTGGACTTCAGCTACGAGGTGAGCCGTTCGCTGGCCGCCTGCGAGGGAGTGATCCTGGTGGTGGATGCGGCCCAGGGGATCGAGGCCCAGACGTTGGCCAACTGCTACCTGGCGCTCGAGAACGACCTTGAGATTGTGGCGGCCCTGAACAAGATCGACCTGCCGGCCGCAGAGCCCGACCGGTATGCAGAGGAGATCGAGCAGGTCCTGGGCATCCCGGCCGAGGAGGTGCTCCACATCAGCGCCAAGACCGGGGAGGGCGTGGCGGCGCTGCTGGACGCGGTCGTCGGACGCACCCCGCCGCCGGCCGGAGATGCGGACTCCCCGCTGCAGGCCCTCGTCTTCGACAGCCACTTCGACCAGTACCGGGGCGTGGTGTCCTCGGTCCGGATCGTCAACGGTCGGCTCAGGTCGAACGCGTCGCTGCGGTTCATGCAGGCCGGGGCGGTCCACCAGGTGGACGAGATCGGCGTTCGTCGGCCCGAGATGACGTCGGTAGACGAGCTGGGTCCCGGGGAGGTCGGCTACCTGCTGGCAGGGATCAAGGACGTGGGCGAGGCCCGCTCGGGCGAGACGGTCACCACCAGCCGGGATGGCGCAGAGGTCGCCCTGGAGGGCTACAGGGAGCCGAAGCCCATGGTGTTCTCCGGCCTCTATCCGATCGACGGCGACGAGTTCAACGACCTGCGGGACGCCCTCCAGAAGCTCCGCCTCAATGACTCCAGCTTCACCTACGAGCCGGAGACCTCCGGCGCTCTCGGTTTCGGATTCCGGTGCGGCTTCCTGGGGCTTCTCCACATGGAGATCGTGAGGGAGCGCCTGGAGCGGGAGTTCAGCCTCAGCCTCATCACCACCGCACCGTCGGTGGAGTACAGGGTGACGAGGACCAGCGGCGAGACCATCGAGATCGACAATCCCTGCGACCTTCCGGCGGCCGGGGAGATCGCAGGCATCGAGGAGCCGTTCCTGCTGGCCACCCTCCTCACGCCGTCCGACTACACGGGCACCCTCATGGAGCTCTGCCAGGAGCGTCGCGGCGAGCTGGAGAGCATCACCTACCTCTCCCCGGAACGGGTCGAGTTGAAATACCACCTCCCGTTGGCCGAGGTGGTCATCGACTTCTTCGACCAGATGAAGAGCCGGACCCAGGGGTACGCCAGCCTCGACTACGAACCGGAGGGATACCGGAGCTCCGATCTGGTGCGGGTGGACGTACTCCTCCAGGGCGAGCCGGTGGATGCCTTCTCCATGGTGATCCACCGGACGGCCGCCGATGTCTACGGCCGGAAGATGACGGTCAAGCTGAAGGAGCTCATACCGCGTCAGCAGTTCGAGGTGCCGATCCAGGCCGCCATCGGTGGGCGGGTCATAGCCCGCCAGACGGTGCGTGCCTTCCGCAAGGACGTGACGGCCAAGCTCTACGGCGGCGACATCACCCGCAAGCGGAAGCTGCTGGAGAAGCAGAAGGAGGGCAAGAAGAAGATGAAGTCCATCGGGCGCGTCGACGTGCCCCAGGAGGCCTTCATCTCAGCCCTCAGGCTGGGCGACTGAGAGCCGTGGGGTCGGCTCCGACCCCGGTCGCCGGATCTGTCCGGCATCTGGCCTGCCGATAGCATCGGAGCCGTGTTGGAGGACCGGAAGGCGACGATCCTGAGCGCCGTCGTGGAGGAGTACATCCGGACGGCCCAGCCCGTCGGGTCGGCACGCGTCGCCGCATCCGACGCCGTTGACGTCTCGTCGGCGACGATTCGCAACGAGCTGGCCAACCTCGAGGAGCAGGGCTACCTGGAGCAGCCGCACACCTCGGCAGGCCGGGTGCCGACCGAGAAGGGCTACCGCTTCTTCGTTGACCACCTCGAGGGCCCGACCATGTTGGACACAGCGGACCGCGAGCAGGTCAGGGCCTTCTTCAGCCGGTCGCACCGTGAGATGGAGCAGATGCTCGCCGACACCAGCAGCCTGCTGGCCGAACTCACCGGGAGTGCGGCGGTGGTCCTGGCCCCGGACCGGGACCACCAGGAGGTGCGATCAGCCCAGGTCGTGGGCCTCACCCCGGGCCTGGCCCTGCTGGTGATGGTTATGGCCAACGGCACGGTCGAGAAGCACACGCTGGAATTGGCCGGTGATGCCGCGGAGCCGACGGAGGCCACCCTGGCCGTGGCGGCCGCCCACCTCTCCGGGGCCCTCATAGGCCGTCGTCTGAACGCCGTTCCCAGTGCTCCGATCACCGGGGAACCATCGGTGGACGCCGTGCTGCGCACCGTCACGAACGTGCTGTCCGAACGTTCGGGCCATGCCGACAAGGCGTGGGTAGGTGGTACAGCCCAGGTAGCGGAGGCGTTCGGCGAGGTCGAGCGGGTCCGCCGGGTGCTGGACGTCCTGGAGCGGCAGTTCGTCGTGGTCGCCCTGGTGAAGGACGTGATCGATCGGGGACTGAGCGTAGCCATCGGAACGGAGACGGGGCTGGAGACGCTGTCCGGTTGTTCGCTGGTGGTGGCCCCGTACGAGATCGAGGGGGAACCGGCAGGCTCCATAGGGGTGCTCGGGCCGACGCGCATGGACTACTCCCAGGCGTTGGCTACTGTGGCCGTCGTGGGTCGTCGGCTCGGCGACAGCCTCACCGGGGGCTGACCGGTGCCACGCGACCACTACGGGGTCCTCGGGCTGGACCGGGATGCGTCGCCCACCGAGGTCAAGGCGGCATACCGGCGCCTGGCCCGCCAACACCATCCGGACGCCAACCAGGGTGACCTGGCGGCAGAGGCAGAGTTCAAGGCCGTGGCCGCGGCCTACAAGGTCCTGTCCGACCCAGAGGGGCGCCGGCACTACGACCGCTTCGGGCATGAAGGACCCACCGTCGGCATGGCCGGCGATCCCTTCGGCGGCATCAACGACATATTCGAGTCGTTCTTCGGCGGCGCCGGAGGATTCGGCGGTGGAGGGCGTGGCAGGTCAGGACCGATAACCGGGGAGGACCTCGAGACGACCCTGCTGGTGGACTTCGTCGACGCGGTGTTCGGGTGCGAGGAGGAACTGACCGTCCGGACCGCGGTGGCGTGCACCTCCTGTGAGGCGACCGGCTCGACGCCGGGCACCTCGGCGCAGCGTTGCGAGGGCTGCCGGGGGACCGGTCAGGTCCAACGGGTGCGACAGTCGCTGCTGGGCCAGATGGTGACCAGCGCGGCCTGCCCGACCTGTTTGGGCCGTGGTGAGGTGGTCCCGGATCCGTGTGCGGACTGCCGGGGCGAGGGGAGGCGGGTCGAGGAGCGCACCTTCACGGTCAATGTCCGTGCCGGGGTCGACGAGGGCACGACGCTGCGCCTCACCGGGCGTGGAGCCGTCGGGCCGCGGGGTGGCCCGGCCGGAGACCTCTACGTGCACGTCAGGGTCAGGACCCACCCGGTGTTCGAGCGCCATGGCCAGGACCTGGTCCACCGGCTGCACGTGCCGGTGACCCAGGCGGCCCTCGGTGTCCAGCTGGACTACGAGACGCTGGACGGAACCGAGGAGCTTCGGATCCCGGCCGGCACGCAGACCGGGGAGGTGTTCCGCTTCCGGGGACGCGGGGTGCCCCACCTGCAGGGAAGGGGGCGCGGCGACCTGGTCATCGAGGTGGTGGTGGACACCCCGACCGGCCTCAGCGCCGACGGAGAGGATCTCCTCCGGACCCTGGCCAGCGAGCGCGGCGAGACAGTCGCCGAGCCGGAGGACGGCCTGATCTCCAGGATCCGGTCGGCCTTCCGGTAAGGGTGTCGATGAGCGGTGGGCTGCCCGACGGCCGGGGCGGCCCCCATGCCTACGTGGAGGACCTGGACGATCCGGTCCTGTCCGCCGAGGATCGCCACCACCTGTCCAGGGTCCTGCGCCTTCGGGACGGCGACCCCCTCACCGTGTGCGACACCGCGGGTCGCTGGCGGGCCGCCCGCTTCGGCGCCGGGCTGGACCCGTGTGGCGATGTGGTGGACGTGCCGCCGCCGTCACGGGAGGTGTCGGTGGGCTTCGCCCTCATCAAGTCCGGACGGCCGGAGCTGGTGGTGCAGAAGCTCACCGAGCTTGGGGTCGACCGGATCCTGCTGTTGTCGGCCGAGAGGTCGGTGGTCAGATGGAACGCCGACAGGGCGGTGGCCCAGCTGGCCAGGCTCACCCGGGTGGCCAGGGAGTCCGGCATGCAGTCGCGGCGGGTTCGGCTACCGGTGGTGGAGTCGATGGTGTCGGCGGAGGTGGCGGTGGGCCGCACCGGTGTCGCGATGGCCGAGCCGGGTGGCGAAGCGCTGGACGACGACGTGGGGCTGCTCCTGGTCGGACCGGAGGGTGGCTGGACCGACGCCGAGTTGGGCGATCGTCGGCGGGTGGGCCTCGGGCCCACGGTGCTGCGGGCCGAGACGGCGGCCATTGCCGCCGGCACCCTGATGGTGGCCCTGCGCGACGGTCGGTTGTCGGCGGCTTCCTGACCGAGCGTGCTCCGACCCGCTCCACAGGGTCATCCTGATCGCTGGTTGTCGACCACGCAGCGCGGTCGGTACGGTCACGTCTTGTGGTAGGAGAAGATCGCGCCGGCATCCACCGGGACGAGGCCGAGTACAGCAACCGGCTCGGGGAACGCATCCGGCTGATCCGCCGGCAGAAGCGGCTCTCGTTGCAGGACGTCGAGGCCAGGTCGGAGTCGGAGTTCAAGGCATCGGTCCTCGGGGCCTACGAACGCGGTGAGCGCGCCGTATCCATACCCCGACTGCACCGCCTGGCGTGCTTCTACAGCGTGCCCGTTGACCAGCTCCTACCGACGGCCCACCGGGACGGTGGCGACGACCCCTCGACGGGGTCGGCATGGAGCCCGGGACAGAAGGTGGTGATCGACCTGGTCGGGCTGGAGGGCGTCTCGGGACCTGAGGTCGACCTGATCCGCCGCTACCTGGGGATCATCCAGGTCAAGCGGCAGGACTTCAACGGACGGGTCCTCACCATACGCGGCGACGACCTCCAGGCGCTCGCCGCCATTCTGGGAACCGGCGTCGACGACGCGCCGGCCCGGCTGGCCGAGATGGGCCTCCTTCGGCTCCCTGCAACCTCCTGACCGGTCAGCCGGCGGGTCCCACGGTGCTCGCCGGAGCCACCATCGCCAGAACCCCCGGCCGGTAGCCTCGGCCGGACCATGAGTCTGTTCTCGCGCGTCCTGCGCAGCGGTGAGGGCCGCAAGGTCAAGGCCCTGGAGTCCCTGGTCCCCGACATCAACGCCCTCGGCGACTCCATGTCGGCCTTGGGCGACGACGAACTGCAGGCCAAGACCGACGAGTTCCGCCAGCGACTGGAGAACGGCGCCGAGCTCGACGACCTGCTGGTCGAGTCCTTCGCCGTGGTCAGGGAGGCGGCTTGGCGAGTGATCGGCCAGCGCCACTACGACGTCCAGCTCATGGGCGGCATGGCGCTCCACCTCGGCTGGGTGGCCGAGATGCGCACGGGCGAGGGCAAGACCCTGGTCTCGACGCTGCCCGCCTACCTCAACGGCCTCTCGGGACGCGGCGTCCACCTCTGCACGGTCAACGACTACCTGGCCAGCCGGGACGCCGAGTGGATGGGCCAGATACACCGGTGGCTCGGGTTGTCGGTCGGCCTCGTGTTACCCGACGTCCGCGACCGGTCCGAGAAGCGGGCCGCCTATGCGTCCGACATCACCTACGGGACCAACAACGAGCTGGGCTTCGACTACCTGCGCGACAACATGGCCATGTCCGACGTGGAGAAGGCCCAGCGCGGCCACGCCTTCTGCATCGTGGACGAGGTCGACTCGATCCTCATCGACGAGGCGCGGACGCCGCTTATCATCAGCGGGCGGCTCAGCGAGGCGGCCGCCCTCTACAAGCGGTTCGCCGCCGTAGTCAGGGGCCTGGAGCCGCACCACCACTACGACGTGGACGAGGAGAAGGGCATCGTCGCCCCGACCGAGGAAGGGGTCCATGCCGTCGAGGCGGCCCTCGGCGTCGACAACCTCTACGACCAGGTGTCGGCCAACCTCGTCCACCAGTTCCACGCCGCCCTGAAGGCCAAGGAGCTCTACAAGCGGGACAAGGACTACATCGTCGTGGACGGCGAGGTCCGGATCGTGGACGAGTTCACCGGAAGGGTGCTCGAGGGACGACGGTGGTCCGATGGGCTCCACCAGGCCGTCGAGGCCAAGGAGGGGGTGTCGATCAAGGAGGAGAACCAGACGCTCGCCACGATCACGCTCCAGAACTATTTCCGTCTCTACGAGAAGTTGGCAGGCATGACCGGAACCGCCGAGACCGAGGCGGCCGAACTGGCGGGTATCTACGGCCTCCAGGTGGTGCCGATTCCCACCAACCGTCCGCTCGTGCGCTTCGACCAGAGCGACCTCATCTTCAAGTCCGAGGCGGGGAAGTTCGAAGCGGTGGTCGACGACATCGTGGACCGTCGTGAGGCCGGCCAGCCGGTGCTGGTAGGCACCGTGTCGGTCGAGAACTCCGAGCGGTTGTCCCGGGAGCTCGACAAGCGCGGCATCGACCACGAGGTCCTGAACGCCAAGCAGCACTTCCGCGAGGCCGAGGTGGTGGCCCAGGCCGGTCGTCCCGGAGCGGTCACCGTCGCCACCAACATGGCCGGCCGCGGCGTGGACATCCTGCTAGGTGGCAACCCGGTGAACCTGGCCGAGCGTGAGGTGCGGGCTGCTGGAATGGACCTGGCCACCCCGGAGGGTGAGGCCCTGGTGGCCGAGCTCCTGGAGCGCTTCGAACCGGAGTGCGCCGGGCTGGGCGACGAGGTACGGGCCAGTGGTGGCCTGTATGTGCTGGGTACCGAGCGCCACGAGTCGCGCCGGATCGACAACCAGCTCCGGGGTCGTAGCGGCCGCCAGGGAGACCCCGGTGAGAGCCGCTTCTACCTGTCGCTGGAGGACGACCTCATGCGCCTCTTCGCCTCGGACACCATTCGGGGCGTCATGGACAGGGCACTGCCGGAGGACGTGCCTATCGAGTCGAAGATGGTTACCAAGGCCATCGAGAGGGCCCAGACGACCGTCGAGCAGAAGAACGCCGAGGTTCGCAAGAACGTCCTCAAGTACGACGAGGTGATGAACGAGCAGCGCAACGTCATCTACCGGCGCCGCGACCAGATGCTCACCGACTCGGAGATGCGCGACGAGGTGCTGGAGGTCCTGGCCTCGGTGGTGGACGGAACGATCGAGGCGCACTGCGGCTCGGGGCTCCCCGAGGAGTGGGACCTCGACGGCCTGCGGGCGGAGGTGGACACCTACTGGCCGCTGGGCCTGGATGCCGAGGCACTGGCCGAGGCGCGCAGCACCGACGAGCTGTACGAGGTCCTGACGGCCGACGGCATGGAGGTGTACGAGGGACGCGAGGAGGAGCTCGGCACCGAGGCCATGCGCGAGGTCGAACGACAGGTGATGCTCTCCATCATCGACCAGCGCTGGCGCGAGCACCTCTACGAGATGGACCACCTACGGGAGGGCATCCACCTCCGGGCGATGGGCCAGCGGGATCCCGCCACCGAGTGGAAGCGCGAGGGATTCGAGCTGTTCAGCCAGCTGGACGACCTGATCGGACGGGACTTCCTCCGCTACGTGATGCGGGTCCGGATCGTCAGGGCCGACGACTCGGCCCAGCCGTCAGACATGACGACCAGTGGGCCGGAGGGCCCGGTCCTAGGGGCGGCGGCCGCCGCCGGGGTGCCGGCCCGGGTGGAGGAGTCGACGCCCACGAGGGTCGCGACAAAGGTCAACACCGAGTGGGAGAACACCCCACGGAACGCGCCGTGCCCGTGCGGGTCGGGCCGCAAGTTCAAGCACTGCCACGGGGGCTGACGTGCAGGACTTCGCCCCAGACCTCGCCGCGCTCCGGACCCGACTGGCGGAGGCGTTCGGCTACCTGCGGATCACCGAGCTCGACGAGCGCAGGGTGGTGCTGGAGGCCGAGATGGCTGACCCCGACCTCTGGAACGACCAGGACCGTGGACGGCGTGTCCAGAAGGACCTCTCCAGCGTCGTGGAGGACCTGGACTTCCACGCAGACCTGACGGCACGCCTCGAGGACGCCGAGACGCTGGCCGAGATGGCGGCCGAGGAGGGCGACGAGAGCTTGGATGGAGAGATCGGCGAGGCGGTGGCTGATCTGGCCACCCGCCTTGACGCCCTGGAGCTCCGGTCGCTGTTCTCAGGGCAGTACGACGAGGGCGATGCCGTCTGCCACGTGCAGTCCGGGGCCGGCGGGACCGACGCCCAGGACTGGGCCGAGATCCTGCTCCGGATGTACGGACGATGGGCCGATCGCCGGGGTTTCGAGCTGGTGGTGGAGTCGATCTCGGAGGGGACCGAGGCCGGCATCAGTTCAGTGGAGTTCGTGGTGAGGGGCCGGTACGCCTTCGGACTCCTCCAGAGCGAGCGCGGCGTACACCGTCTGGTGCGCATCTCGCCGTTCAACAAGGAGTCCAAGCGGCAGACGGCCTTCGCCTCGCTCCAAGTGGTGCCCTTCTTCGACGAGGTCGTCGACGAGGTGGAGATTGACGAGACCGACCTGCGGATCGACACCTACCGCTCCTCGGGAGCCGGGGGGCAGCACGTCAACGTCACCGATTCGGCTGTTCGAATCACCCACCTGCCGACCGGGATCGTGACCTCCTGCCAGAACGAGCGCAGCCAGCACCAGAACAAGGATCGGGCCATGCAGATGCTGGCGGCCCGCCTGCTCGACCTGGAACGCCAGAAGCGCGACGCTGAGTTGGCCGAGATCGGTGGCGAGCAGCGGGGCGTGGACTTCGGGAGCCAGATCCGCTCCTACGTCCTGCAGCCGTACCAGATGGTGAAGGACCTCCGTACCGGGCACGAGGTGGGTGACGTGGCCGGAGTGTTGGACGGCGCCCTGGACGGCTTCATGGAGGCGTACCTGCGGTGGCTCCGCTCCCGGACCGAGGCCTGAGCCTCCGACCGTCCCGGCCCGGCATCCTGTCCGCCCTGGCCCCCCGGGGCGCCGCGATCCGTGGACGACCCTCTGGTACCGTGCGCGCCGTGCCGTCACGACCCGTTCTAAGCGAGGAGTCGCGGCCCGGGAGGCCCCGGTGATCAAGCTGGAAGGGGTCTCCAAGGTATTCAAGGGCGACGTGGTCGCCCTGAAGAACGCCACCGTCGAGATCCAGAGGGGCGAGTTCGTGTTCCTCGTCGGCCCGTCGGGGTCGGGGAAGTCGACCTTCATCCGGCTCCTCAACCGGGAGGAGGTGGCCGACGAGGGTCGGATCATGGTCGCAGGCAAGGACCTGGGCTCCCTGAGTTCCTGGAAGGTGCCGTACCTCCGGCGAAACATCGGCTACATCTTCCAGGACTACAAGCTTCTACCCAAGAAGACCGTCTACGAGAACGTGGCGTTCGGCCTCGAGGTGATCGGCCGCCCCCGTCAGGTCGTCCGTCAACAGGTCCCGGCGATCCTCGAGCTCGTGGGCCTCGCCCGGAAGGCCGAGCGGCTACCCGACGAGTTGTCCGGCGGAGAGATGCAGCGGGTCTCGATTGCCCGCGCCTTCGTGAACCGGCCGCTGATCCTGCTAGCCGACGAGCCCACCGGGAACCTGGACCCCGGGACCTCGGTCGGGATCATGCGCCTGCTGGACCGAATCAACCGCAGCGGCACCACCGTCGTCATGGCCACCCACGACCGGGGGGTCGTGGACACGATGCGTCGACGGGTCATCGAGTTGGACCGCGGGGTCATCAGGCGCGACGAGTCCCGCGGGGTCTACGAGTGAAGCCGGTCGAGCCGGGACGGACCACCTGACGTGCTCTACCGGCTCTGGTACTACGTCCGCGAGACGTTCGTCAGCCTCTGGCGCAACCTCAGCCTGACGCTGGCCGCCATCCTCACGGTGGCCATCTCGCTGTCCCTCGTCGGGGCCTCGCTGCTCATCCGCGAGGGTGCCGCACGGGCCACGGCGCAGTTCCAGGAGGGCGTGGAGTTCATCGTGTTCATGGTTTCGGACGCCTCGGCGGAGCAGGACGCCGCGATCCGCAACGTGCTCGACTCCAGCCCCGCCGTCTCCGGTTACACGTACGTGGACAAGCTTGCGGCCTACGAGGAGTTCCAACGGCTCTTTGCCGACAAGCCCGAGCTCATCGAGAGCGTCACGCCGGACGTCATGCCGCCCTCCTACCGGATCGTGCCGGCCAACCCGGACGCCGGGAACGTCGCCGAGATGGCCCGCCAGTTCGGGGAGCAACCGGGGGTCAAGGAGGTGGCGACCGCCACCGAGGCCATCCGCCAGATCGAGGACTTCTCCACGCGGGTCAGCCAGGCCCTGCTGGTGGCCGCCGTCGTGCTGGTGGGCGTGTCCACGCTGCTGATCCTGAACACGGTGTTCACCGCCATCGGGGCACGCCGCCAGGAGATCGAGGTGATGAAGTTGGTCGGTGCCACCAACTGGTTCATCCGGATCCCCTTCATGCTGGAGGGCACCATCCACGGCCTGACCGGTGCCGCGCTTGCCATTCCCGCCCTCTTCGTGGTGGACGCCCAGGTGCTGGCCTACTTCCAGGAATCGGATGCCGTCCCGTTGTTCCGTGGCTTCGCTGTGCCTGAGGGATTCGTCTGGGACACCAGCATCTGGCTGCTCGTCATCGGAGGACTAGTCGGCATGATCGGTTCAGCGGTGGCGGTGACCCGATTCACGGACGTCTGACCCGTGGCCGACCGGCCCTCCGGCGGTCCACCCGGTTCCGGTTGGATCCGCCTGGTCGACGATGAGCTTCCAGCCGGTGGCATCCTCGAGGTGTCCTTCGGCGACGAGGACCTGGTGGTGTGGCGTGGCGAATCTGGAGTCCCGTGCGTCTCCGAGGCCCGCTGCCCACACCAGTGGTCGCACCTGGCCCATCAGGGAGCCGTCGACGGCGACGAGCTCGTCTGCCTGACCCACTTCTGGCGGTTCGGCGCCGACGGTGCAGGCTGGAAGCAGAACGTCAACGGCCGGCGGGACCGCAAGGGTGACTTGGCGGTGCTGCCGTGCGTGGAACACGATGGCGCCATCTGGGTACGGGACCCGGATGAGGACGACTCCTCCGGGGCATGACGGAAGGGATAGTGACGGCGATGTCGATAGACCGTGACCTGCTGGGTAGGTACACGCTGACCACCTGGGGGTACAAGCAGGGCGAGATGGTGGGCCTCATGATCCACCTTGGTGTGCGCCTCGGCATCTACCGGGCGCTGGACGGCGCCGGACCAGTCACCTCCGTTGACCTGGCTGTGGCCACGGGACTCCACGAGCGGTGGCTGCGCGAGTGGCTCAGGAGCCAGGCGGCGGCCGAGCTGCTGGTCACCGGTGACGGAGAGACCTTCGAGCTGGAGCCGGAGGCGGCCCTGGTGCTGGCCCGCGAGGACCAGCCCAGCTATGCCGCCGGCGTGTTCGCCCGCCTGCGCGATCCGAGGGTGGCGGACGGGCTGTTGGAGGCGTTCCGGACCGGCCTGGGCCTGACCTACGACGACCAGGGCGAAGGGTCCGAGCAGCACACCGAGGCGATGCTGGCACCGATGGCGCGGGCCCTGCTCGTCCCGACGATAATCCCGCTGCTGGACGGCGTGGCCGGTCGCCTCACGGCCGGAGCCAGGGTCGTGGACGTCGGTTGCGGCACCGGACTGGCCCTCGAGTTGCTCGCCGAGGCCTTCCCCTCCTCCACCTACGAGGGCTACGACGTGTCCGAACGGGCGGTGGCAGCGGCCCGCGAGCGGTTCGCCGATGTCGGAAACGTGACTATCCACCTGGCTGGCGGCGAGGACCTCCCGGCCACCGGCGACGTCGACCTCGTGATGACGCTGGACTGCCTGCACGACATGCCTCGTCCGGACCGGGCGATGGCCGCGATCCGTTCTGCGATCGCCGACGACGGGACCTGGCTGGTCAAGGAGATCAGGTCGTCGGGGGAGTGGGGGAAGAACCTGCGTAACCCGATGCTGGCCCTGATGTACTCGACCTCGGTGACGACTTGCATGGCATCGGCCATGTCGACGCCGGACGGCATGGGCCTCGGCACGCTGGGGCTGGATCCGGTGACGTTGGAGGCAATGGTCACCGAAGCCGGCTTCCGGATCTTCACCCGGCACCAGGTGGACGATCCCACGAACCTCTACTACGAGGTCCGCCCCTGAGGCAGGGCCCTCCGCCGGTCGGTACCGCGACGCCAGCGGGGGTTCGGTCAGTCCAGTGGCAGGGGCTCCGAGATCGGCACCAGGCAACCCTCGGTGGCGCCGAAGCCAGAGCCGTGCACGCACGGGTACTCGTAGCGCTTGACCTGGGTGGTCAGGTGCCCGTCATAGCTGGTGGCGGGGCGCATGTCGGGTACGTCCACCGAGCCCAGGGCGGCCAGCGCCACCTGGAATCCAAGTCGGGTCGGGTCGGGTCCCGCGTCGTGCAGGGCCCGGGCGATGGCCCTGACCAGGCTGCAGGCCTCGGTCACCGTCCGGTAGACGTCGTCGGTCCTGTCGTCGGCGTTGGCCGGCGGTCGTCCACCCGTCTGGGCGTACGAGCGGTTGCACATCTCGTCGAAGGGCCGCGTCTCGAACCCATCGAGCCGGTGGCTGCCCGTAGCCGAGGCGTCGATTAGCCACGCTCCGTCGTAGTACCCACCGGCCGGAGAGCCGCCGAACTCGGCAACCTGGGATGACACCGCGTCGAGGCCCTGGCCGTCCAGCCCGGACTGGATGAAGGTGGGTCGCGGCATTCCCTGATCCAGCATCTCGAGGATCAGCCACGGCATGGAGGTCCGGTTCAGGAGTGGGAACACGACGTCCACGCCGCGCCCGGCCATGGCTGCCACCGCCGTGTCCAGGCCCACCCGGCAGGTCGTGGTGCCCTCACATCCCAGCAGGTGGATGGTGGGCTCGTGACCGAGGTCCTCCAGGGCACCGACGAGTACGTCGGCGACGTCGTCGGAGCGCTGGGGCGCATCGGGTAGGACCAGCCCGACCGTGGCGTCGGTCAGCAGGCCAGCCTCTTCGGCCATGCGGACCGCCGCCTCCAGGCCGATCCGATCACCCGGCTCCAGGGCGAACAGGAGGCCGCCGGCCCGGCGTTCGTCCCGGTCGGAGGTGCCCCGGACGGTCAGGAAGGACGTCAGACCCGACACCGTGAGGCACTGGGCGGCGGTCCCCGGGATGGCCTCCACGCTCAGGACGGCCAGTGCCTCATGGATCTCGAGGGACTCCAGGCATGCCGCCTCCCGGCGCGTGTCTATGTCGTGGCCGCCGCCACCGAGTGCCGACACCTCGACCGTACGGAGGTCCAGTCGTCGACCGTGGATCCCGCCGCACTCCTCGTTCACCAGGCCGACGAAGGCCCGGAGTATGTCGTCGACGTCGCCCACAGGCGCCGAGAAGCCGATCTTCTCCAACTCAGCGAGGAGGGTGTGGAGGTGCACGAGGGTGACGGAATCGGCGGTGATGCCAGGCTGGGTGGCAACCGGCGCTGTGTCTGGAACGGGTGTCGGGAGACAGAAGGCGTCGAGGGCCTGGAAGGGGTGGGTTCGGTCGAAGGTGGACTGAAACTGCTCGTAGGCCTCGCCGCGCGGGTCGGCGTAGTGGCCGTCAGTGATAGTTCCGTCGGGGATGGCGCTGCCGTCTTCACCGGTACCTCCGTCGGCTTCATCGGCACCTCCGTCCTCGACACGCTTCGCGACGGTCGACGCCGTCACCGCCGACGCCGCCTCTGACAACTGCTCGTCCGCTTCACCGATATCACCAACGGTGCCAACTCCTTCTCCACTGGCACCGCCACCGGTGCCGTCGTCGACACGGTTGGCTATGGACGTCGCCGCTTCCGAAGGCTGAGCGTCTGTTGCGACGGTCGGCCCTGTCTGGTCCTGGGTGGTGTCTGCGTCGAGGGTGCAGGCGCCGGCGGCCAGGAGGAGGGTTAAGGCCACGGAGAGCGCGGGGGCGAGGTGTCGGGGTCGGAGCATGGGGAGGGATCGGTCTTCGACGGTTCGATCGGCCGGTGGACAGTATGCGGCACATCGTGTGCTTCCGGCGCGGGTGCCGGGAGTGGAAGCGTCAGGTTGCGTAACCTCGGCGACGTGCCGGCGCCCGACGAACCCATCGACGATGACGTGGCCACCGACCGTGGGGACGAGGTCGAGCCGGCTACCGCCCCCGAACGCAGGTTGGCGGAACCGGGAACGGAGGTCTCCGACGACCTCAGGGACCGCCGCACGGGCTTCTTCCGCGAGAGCGATTCGACAACCTCTCCGGTTGCCGGCCTCCCGGCACAGACCGGGGGTCGATGGAGCGAGCTGGAGGCCGACCGGCAGATCCGGGCCTTCCTGGTCGCCCTGTCGGGGGACCGGAAGTTGGTCCACCGCAGCGAGCCGGTCGAGCTCCTGCGCGAGAACGACCTGCTGCTGCTCTTCGGACCCGAGGAGGAGGAGGCCTTCGCCACCCTGGCCCTGCGGTTTCCGGAGGAGACGGTCACCCGCTGGGCCACGCTGCTGAGCGGTGGAGATCGCAGCGAGGCCTTCGGGCCCCGTTCCCGCTCTGAGCGGCGGGACGAGGCCGTCATCGTCCGCTCGTTGCACGTAGGTCTCAGGAACCGGGTGTTGGGAGCTGTGCTGTTCGTTCTGCTCATCGTCGGTGTGGTGGCCGTGGCTCGAGGCCTGTTGGCCCCCGATTCGGTCGACCGGTCGGATCGGGCCCTCCGCTTCTCGTCGACGGTCACCGCCTCGGAGGCCGATGGCCCCGCCGGCGCCATCCCCGGGGGAGCGCCGGTAGCGGAACCGGCGCTGGTGGGTACCGCCGACCGCGTGGTGGCGGTGCTGCGGGGGGACGGAGATCCTGCCGACCGGATCCGCCTCGAGGTCCCCGCGGCGGAACTTCCGATCCCGGTCGGGGCGTTGGCGGGAACCGTCTTCGAGCATGGGGGTGGCCAAGTGGCGCTCCTGGGTCCAGCTGACTGGTGGGCCGGGGCATGTGTCCGGGTCGTCGTGGCCACCGAACTCCTCCGTCCGCTGGACGTCGTGATCCACGAGGCGACCGACGGGGCGTGTCCACCGGATCTGGTCGGCAGGACGGCCCGTGTCACATGCATCGGTCGGCGGGTGCTGATCCTGGCGGTGGACATTCCGCAGGGCGAGGTGCCGCTGATCGAAGGGGGCACAGGCTGGGCCGAGACGATCCGGTTCGGGCTAGAGACCGCAACTGGGACGGCGTCTCGCTGGGAGACCCTGGCCGTGAGGGGATCGATCGCCGTGGCGGATGCCGGGGCCTCGGTGGCCGTGCCCACGTTCGGCGGTGCATCCGGCGACGTCGTCACCGTGGACATGGGAGTGTGGGGGAGCGGATCGTCCCTGGGGGACTGCATCCTGACCTGATCGCACGGGCCCGCGGCCGAGCCGGGACGACACGGCCGGTACGGTGAGGGCATGTGCGGTCGGGTGGTGACGACATCGTCGCCCGAGGAACTCAGCGAGTACGTGGGTGCGGACGCCATCGTCGATGTCCTGGACGGTCCGGACCACAACGTGCCACCGTCCGGCAGGCTGCCGTTCGTGTGGGTCGACGTGGCCGAGGGTCCGACCCGGATGCTCGGAACGGCCCGCTGGGGCTTGGTCCCCCGATGGGCGAAGGATCCGACGATCGGCGATCGGCTGTTCAACGCACGGGCCGAGACGGTGGCCGAGAAGCCCTCCTTCCGGGCCGCCTTTCGGAAGCAGAGGTGCCTGATCCCCGTGGACGGCTTCTACGAGTGGGGGCCGGGTCCGGGCGGATCCCCGAAGCAGCCCTGGTTCGTGCACCGGGTGGACGGGGCACCACTGACCATGGCTGGCCTCTGGGAGGGGAGGGTGGGGGACGACGGAGCGTTGCTCCGCACGTGTACCGTGATCACCGTGCCGGCCAACGCCGACCTGGCTCCCGTCCACCATCGGATGCCGGCGCTGCTGCCGCCGGGCGACTGGGCCGACTGGCTGGATCCGACGACCCCGGACCGCTGCAGGATTGAGGCCCTCCTGGCATCGGCACCCGAGGGGCTGCTGGAGCGCCATCCGGTCGACCGCCGGGTGAACGACGCCCGGCGAAAGGGCGAAGACCTGATCCAGGCGGTTCACGGGGGTAGGGACTCCGGCCCCCACGAGGACTGGAAGGCCCTTTGGTGAAGGCCGTTCCCACCCTCGAGCGCACCGCCCAGTCGTTGGAGCGGACCGGCGAGACCGTGGTGACAAAGGTGGTCTCGATCAGGCGCCGCCTCGACATCGTCATGCTCCGCTGGCAGGCCCGCATGGACTCCCGGGCCTGGGATCGCAGCCTGCCGTGGCTCACTGCCGTGGTCCTGGCGACCATCCTGTCACTGCTGGCCCTGGCCCGGAGCCACGACCTGGGCATCGGCTACCAGGTGGGCCACTACCTCCAGGCGACGGACCTCATGGATCGGGGCTTCGAACCGGTGGTCAGCGACCTGGGGTACAACCTGTTCGCCGACCAGGGTGCCTGGGCCTTCTGGCCGATGGCCTGGGCCCTGAGGGCGTTCCCGGTTGCAGGGACCCTCCTGGTTGTCCAGTCGGTGGCCCTGGCGTTGGGGGTGGTGCCGATCTGGCGGATCGCCCGAGGCCCGGCCAACCTGCGCATCGGAGCAGCTGCGGCCCTGATGACGGCATACGCACTGCATCCGTCGATCCACAACCTGAACCTCGCCGGATTCCATCCGGAGGCCATGGCGATACCCGCTCTGATGGCCGCCTACCTCGCTGCCCAGAAGGACCGGTGGCGGCTGGTGGCTGTGCTGGTCCTGCTGGTGGTCAGCACCCGGTCCGACCTGGGCCTCGCCGTGGTGGCCCTCGGGCTGCTCATGGTCGGTGAGGACAACCGGACCGCCGGATGGTCGCTCGCCACCTTCGGCCTGACCTGGTTCCTGGTCATGTCGTTCGTGGTGCAGCCCGTGGTCGGCGATGGTGGCTATCCGCACCTCGACGCCTTCGCCCGCTACGGGACCGGTGTGGTCGGAATCGTCCTCGGCATGCTCAGCGACCCGCTTGGCCTGATCGGCGACCTGTTTGGTCGGGACGGCTTCGACAAGGTGCTCCTGATGCTGGCGCCGGTGCTGTTCCTGCCCCTGGTGAGGCCCCGCTACCTGGTGCCCGTGCTGCCCCTCCTGGCGTTGTACCTGATCGCAGACGTGCCCGATGCCGGCTTCGGCAACCCACAGCAGGACGTGCCCGCCCTGGCCTTCGTGTTCATCGCCGCCACCTATGCACTGATGCGGATCGGGACCCCCGGGGTGAGTCGGATCCTGGTGGACCGCCGGGTGCTGACCGTCCTGGTCCTCACCGCAGTGGTGTTCTTCGTTCGGGACGCCGCCTCGTCGCCCTACGAGGAGCCGTGGGAGTGGGGTCGGCGCTCGCCTGTCGACGTGGCCAGGGTGTCGGCGTCCATCCTGATCGGAGACGACGCGAGGGTTATCGTTCCCGCCGAGGTCTACCCGTTGGTGGCCGACCGTGACGATGCCCAGGTGCTGCGTGCAACGCAGGGCTTCCTGCCCGACCTGGACTGGCCGGAACGGTTCGATGCCGTGGTGGTGGACGTGGAGTCCATGGGCTGGACGGCTTCGGAGGCACGCATGTTCGAGAGCCGGCTGATCCTGATGGAGTTCCGCAAGCGCCTGGACCGCGACGGCGTACGACTCTGGGTGAGGCGGCCGGGCGCCTGACGGTCGACACGGCCGGCTGGTGGTCAGGTCACCTCGGGGTGGCCGGCGGCCAGGAGCACGGCCCGGAGTTCCTCGGCCACCGCGTCCAGGTCGCCAGGATCGGCGTCGTCGTCAGCCTGGCCGAAGTCGAGGTGGCCCATGTGGTCGATCGGCACCACGTGGAGGTGCGTGTGGGGGACCTCGAATCCGGCGATGATGAGGCCGATGCGCTCCGGGGCGAAGGCGGCCATCTGGGCGCGGCCGATGGCGTGGGCCACGCGGGTGCAGTGCGTGGCGACCTCAGGGGGGAGGTCGGTCCAGCGGTCCACCTCGACGATCGGGATTACCAGGATGTGGCCCCTGTTCAACGGGCGGATGTCGAGCATGGCGATGCAGGTCGGGTCGCTCCAGATGATCCGGCCGGGAATCTCGCCGGCGATGATGCGGGTGAAAATCGAGGCCATGGGAGCTCCTAGTGGAATCGTTCCGTGGCCGGCTGGGGCACGACCGGGACGGATCGTAGGCTGCGCCCGATGGGATCGGATACAGGGGCTGGCTCGGCCTCGTCCAGGACCGGGTGGGACGGCGTGTGGACGCTGCCGAATCTGATCACCCTGACGCGACTGGGATGCATTCCATGGTTCCTGTGGGTCCTGTTCGACGCCGGGAACCGGACCGATGCTGCGCTGCTCCTCGGCGCACTCGGCGCGACCGACTGGGTGGACGGCTGGATCGCCCGGCGATTCGACCAGGTCTCCGAGGTGGGAAAGTTGCTGGATCCGACCGCCGACAGGCTCCTCCTGGTGGTGGCGCTCGTGGCGATGGTGGTGGACGGTTCGATCCCCACCTGGTTCGCGGCGTTGGTGCTCGTCCGCGAGGTGCTCATCGGCCTGGTCGCCCTGGTCCTGCTGGCCCTGGGAGCGCGTCGGATAGACGTGACCTGGTGGGGGAAGACCGGCACGTTCGCCCTGCTGTGGGCCGTGCCGTGCTTCCTGGCGGGGGAGTCCACTGCCTTCGCCCACGAGGCCTTTGCCGTGGCTGCCTGGGTGTTCGGCCTGCCCGGGCTCGTGATTTCCTGGGTGGCAGCCTGGTCGTACGTCCCGGAAGCGCGCGTTGCGCTGCGGCAGGGACGATCCGGGCGGTGACCGGAGAGGACGCCGGTTCATTGTGCCACCGGATCGGGTCGGTCCAAGTAGGTTCGGGCCATGAACGTTCCGGCTGACCTCCTCTACTCGGCGGACCACGAGTGGGTCCGAGATCGAGGTGACGGCCGGATCCGCATCGGGATCACCGACTACGCGCAGGACGCCCTGGGTGACGTGGTCTTCGTGGAGGTGCCGGTCGTCGGCTTCTCGATCGCAGCCGGATCGGTGTTCGGCGAAGTCGAGTCGACGAAGTCGGTGTCCGAGCTGTTCGCCCCGGTGGACGGCGAGGTGGTGGCCGTCAACGAGGACCTGGAGACGGCCCCGGAAAAGGTGAACGAGGATCCGTACGGAGACGGTTGGATCTGCGAGATGGACACCGATGGCTCGGTGACCGGCGACCTCCTCGACGCGGCTGCCTACCAGGCCATGATCGGGGGGTGAGCGTTGACCGTCCAATGTCCGGACTGCGGTCGCCCGGAGCAGGCTGACGCCCGCTTCTGCGGGTCCTGTGGAGCGAGGCTCCGGTCGTCTGTCGATGAGGTGACCGATGCCTTCGACTCGGTGGAGGAGATACCGCACGAGGAGGATCGGGACCTGTTCCCGGCGGAATGTGGGCTGTTCGTGGTGGAGTCGGGCCCGAAGGCCGGGTCTCGCTACGGGCTGGAGGCAGCGGTGACCACCATTGGTCGCCACGGTGGAGCCGACATCCTCCTGGACGACGTGACCGTTTCTCGGTGGCACGTGGAGGTAGAGCGGATCGGCGACCGTTACGTCGTGCGGGACGTCGGATCGCTGAACGGCACCTACCTGAACCGGCGCCGTATCGAGACCTGCGAGCTGGGAGACGGCGACGAGTTGCAGATCGGGCGCTTCAAGCTGATGTTCTTCCACGGCACCGGGGACTGAGGGAAGGTGGCTGCTGGCGACGCGGACCCCGGGGGTCTTGCGACGAGCGGATCCATGAGCATCGGTGAGGTCCTGACCCGGCTGGAGGCGGAGTTCCCCGACGTGACGGTCTCCAAGATCCGCTACCTGGAGTCACGCGGGCTGCTGGAGCCGGAACGCTCCCCGGCGGGCTACAGGCGGTTCTCCGTCGACGACGTCGCCCGCCTCACATGGATCCTGCGCCAGCAGCGTGAGCACTTCCTGCCGCTGAAGGTGATCCGGTCCATCCTCCTGGACGGGGTTGACGTGACGGCCGTTGAACTGCCGGAGCCGTCCCGGGTGCAGCCGTTTCGGGAGCGCGCCCGGTCGGGCGACCTGGGTTCCGTGAGCGTCAGCCTGGACGAGTTGGCCACTACGACCGGCCTCGACGTCGAGGCCGTGGTCGAGTTGGAGAGGCTGGGACTGCTCGAGGGCCGCGAAGCCGGCCGGACGGTGGTCTACGACGGCGACGCCCTACTGGTGGCCAGGGTCGCGGCCCGTTTCGTGGAGCACGGCTTCGACGTCCGCCACCTACGCATGTACCTGGTGGCCGCCCAACGCGAGGCGGGAATCCTGGAGCAGGTCCTGCAACCGCTGCAGCGCAAGGGCGACGGCCGATCCCGGAGCGAGGCCCGACACCTGCTCGACGAGCTGGCCGATGCGGGCGCAGCGCTTCACGACCTGCTGCTACGCCGGTCGCTCGGCCCCTTTGCCTGATGGTCGTGCCGAAGCCGTACAGGGACGCGTCGGCCATAGCCGACCGGGTGGCCGGTCTGGCCACCGAGCTGGACGAGGTGCTGGAACCCGGAGCGGTCATGGTGGGGGTGCTGAAGGGCTGCCTGCCGTTCATGGCGGACCTGGTCCGACTGCTGGCCACACCGGTCGTGGTCGACTTCCTCGCCCTCAGTGCGTTCGCCCCCGACAGCGGCAGGGTACGCCTGACCAGCGACCTGTCGGTCGACGTGGAGGGTCGACAGGTGGTCCTGGTCGAGGGCGTGGTCGACACGGGCTTTCGCCTGGACTACCTGCGACGGCATGTCAGCGACCACGGGCCGGTCGAACTGCGCGTCTGCACCCTCTTCGACCGTGCGGACCGCCGGGTCCTCCCAGTGGCCATCGACCACACCGGCTTCGTCACCGACGCCTCCTACCTGGTGGGGTTCGGCCTGGACCATCGGGGAGACTTCCGCAACCTCCCCGGCGTGGTCGAGGTGGACCTGGCCGACCTGGATCGGGCGGATCCGGCGTTCATGGAGGACGTCCGGAGGGCTGGGCGGTCTGGGGCTCGGCACTAGGGTTTCGGCGTGCGCCATCATCCCAGCATCCGGGGTAGCCGATGATCGAGATGGAGATCGTGGGGGTCCAGGAGGTCCTGCCGTCCAGCGTGCCGGTGGTCCTCCTCCGTGAGGCGGATGGTGAGCGCCTGCTGCCGATCTTCATAGGGATGCCGGAGGCGACGGCCATCGGCCTGGCGCTGGCCGGGCAGGATCCACCGCGGCCGATGACCCACGACCTGATGGCCACCCTGCTGGCCACCTTCTCGGCCACCCTCGAACGTGTGGTGGTCACAGAACTCCGCGACCGGACCTTTTTCGCCGAGATGTATCTGCGTGGCCCGGCCGGCGTCGAGGTGGTGTCGGCTCGCCCCTCGGATGCGATCGCCCTGGCGGTGCGGACGGGCACATCGGTCTTCGCCGCCGAGGACGTGGTCGACCAAGCGGGCTACCTGCCCCCTCCGACCGACGAGCCGGTGCCCGAGGCCCAGGTGGAGGAGTTCCGGGCGTTCCTGGACTCGGTGGAGCCGGAGGACTTCGAGGGTTGAGCCTTCGGATCGCGCTCAGCGTGTTTGCCTGACCACTCGGGGCGCGAAATCCTTGACCAGGGGTGCGCCGGCCCGTACGCTGAGGGTCGAAGTAACAGGGCTGTAGTTCCACTCCTGTGGTGCTGGGTCCATGCTCCGGGACCACCGGATCCGAGACGAGGGAGACGTCCCATGGCCACCGAAGCATCCGACCAGGGATATCCGGGCAAGCGGGCCGCCGAGATCACCGGGATCACCTACCGTCAGCTCGACTACTGGGACCGGACGGATCTCGTGAGGCCGTCACTGGCCCGTGCCACCGGAAGCGGCAGCAGACGCCGCTACTCCTACCGGGACCTGCTCGAGCTGCGGGCCGTGAAGTCCCTACTGGACGCCGGAATCCGCCTGGAGCTGGTGCGAGAGGTGTTCACATACCTCACGCAGCACCTGGATGAGGACGTGACCAGGGTCAACCTGGTCATCAGCGGCTCGTCGGTGATGGTGCGCACCGGCGAGGAGGAGATCGTGGACCTGATCCGCCACGGGCAGGGCGTGCTCAACATCCTCCCCCTGTCCGGGGTCAGGGACCAGGTGGACGCCAGGATCGTGGAGTTGTACCCGGAGGGCCGGAAGGCCACCGAGACTGTCCCGACGGCCAGGGCCGTCGAGAAGTAGCCGTCGGATCGGCCCCATCGACGCCATGGAACGGTCGGGTGGCGGAGAGGTGACAGACCTGCGACCACGCCGTCCCGATCCGTCGCCCGATCGGCCCGTGTTCTCGCACGAGTCCGAGCACCGGATCGCCGACCTCCTGGACTTCTACGACATCGCCTGGGAGTACGAGCCCCGCACGTTCGTGCTGGAGTCCGACCCCGATGGCAGCCCCCGCGTCGCCTTCACCCCGGACTTCTACCTCCCGGACCACGACCTGTACCTCGAGGTCACGACGCTGCGCCAGTCCCTGGTGACCCGCAAGAACCGCAAGGTGCGACTGCTGCGCGAGCGACACCCGGGAGTGCGGGTCCGGATTCTCTACCGGCGGGACCTGGATCGCCTGCTGGTCACCCACGCTGCCTGACCGCCGTTACCTTCGGCTCCATGGCTGATGGGCCCTCCTCACATCCTCGCTGGACCCGGTCCACCGAACCCTGGGTGACCGCATGGTGCCGTTTGGTGGCTGGACATGTCGGTCAGATATCCGGGAGGCACCCTGGCGGAGCACGCGGCGTGTCGTGGGACCTCCGCCCTGTTCGACGTGAGCCACCTAGGGAGCCTCGAGCTCGGGGGTCAGAGGCGCTCGGCGTGCCCCAGGCCGCTTTCAGCAACGACCTGCGGCGGCTCGCCCCAGGACGGGCCCAGTACACCCACCTGTTGGACGACGCCGACGGTTCGGTGGTCGACAACATCATCGTCTGGTGGCTAGCCGAGGAACGGTTCTGGGTCCTGCCGAACGCATCCAACAACGAGGCCGTGGTTGCCGCCACCGTGGTGGCTCTGCCCTTCGTCAGGGGCTGACCCCGACCTTCCGGAGGTCAGTCCAGCAGGTCGGGCTGGTCCCGCAGGACCTGGTCGAACATGGGCTGGGCGCTGAACCAGCTGGCGAAGTCGCCAGCAATCTGGCGGTGGGTCATCGCAGCGGTCTCGTCGTCCATGAGCACCGGCTCACCGGCGGCCTCGGCCAGCAACTGGGCCTGGCAGGACCGCTCCATGGTGACGAAGAGCCATGTGGCGGCATCCACGCTGGCGCCGACGGTGAGGAGGCCGTGGTTCCGCAGGATCGCGGCACTCCTGTCGCCCAGGGCGTAGGCGACCCGCTTCCCTTCCTCGGGATCGTTGACCACGCCCGTGTAGTCGTCGAACAGCACGTGGTCGCCGTAGAAGATGCAACTGTCCTGGGTGATCGGATCCAGTAACCGTCCCAACGACGACCAGGCCTTGCCGTACAGGGAGTGGGAGTGGGCGGCGGCGATCACGTCGGGTCGGGCCATGTGGAGCCCGGAGTGGATTGCGAAGGCGGCCTGGTTGACGGCGTATTCGCCGTGGACGATCTCACCGGTGTGGCTGACCAGCAAGAGGTCGGAGGCCCGGATGTGGCTGAACGGGGTCCCGAAGGGGTTCACCCAGAAGCAGTCGGTGTGCTCGGGGTCGCGCACCGTGATGTGGCCGGCCACCCCCTCGCTGAACCCGAAGCGTCCGAAGATCCGGAAGGCGGCGGCCAGGCGTTCCTTGCGGTGTCGTCGTTCGGACTCGAGGTCGTCGAAGGTCGGGATGTCGTACGGAATGGGCTTGTCGGAGCGGATCGCCGGGTTGTTCTCTGGTTGAGTCACTTGTGCCTCCGGATTACCGGTGCGTCGATGGGGGCAGTGTAGGGGGCGGCAACGGGCCGGGCCGAGGTGGAGGTCGCCCTCAGCGGTCGAGGACGTCGACGGCCTGCTGGCGCAACCAGTGATCTGCCAGGGTCACGAGCGCCATGGCCTCCACCATGGGCACGGCACGCGGCAGGACGCACGGATCGTGGCGGCCCCTCGCCTCCAGGACCACCGCCTCGTTCTCAGTGGTCACGGTGTCCTGGGCCGACGAGACGGTGGCGGTGGGCTTGAAGGCCACCCGGAAGTGGACGTCGGCGCCGTTGGAGATGCCTCCCTGGACGCCACCGGAGCGGTTCGAGGTGGTGCGGGGGCCGTTGGGGCCGGGTACGAACGGATCGTTGTGCTCCCTGCCGGTCATGGCGACGGCATCGAAGCCACTGCCGACGTCGAAGCCCTTGGCGGCGGGCAGCGAGAGCATCCCCTTGGCCAGGTCGGCCTCCAGGCGGTCGAATACCGGGACGCCCAGTCCCGCCGGCATGCCGCGTGCAACACAGGTCACGATCCCACCCAGGGAGTCGCCGTCCCTGCGGGCCGCCTCGATGGCCGTCGTCATGGCCGCGGCGGCGACCGGGTCGGGACACCGGGTGGGGTCAGCCTCCACGTCGCCGGGCGTCACGGCGTCGGGAGCCACGTCGGCGGTGATGTTGTGCACGCGCGACACCCAGGCCAGGACCTGGATCCCGGCGACCTCGGTCAGGAGCCGGCGGGCTATGGCGCCGGCGGCCACCCGACCGATGGTCTCCCGGGCGCTGGAGCGTCCGCCACCCCGCCAGTCCCTGTGTCCGTACTTTGCCTCGTAGGTGAAGTCTGCGTGGGAGGGCCGGTAGAGGTCGCGCAGGTGGTCGTAGGCGCCCGGACGGGCGTCGTCGTTGCGGACCAGTACGGCGATGGGTCCGCCGGTCGTCAGGCCCTCGAAGACACCGGACAGGATCTCTGCCCTGTCGGCTTCGTCGCGCTGCGTGGTGAGGCGGCTCTGACCCGGGCGACGGCGGTCCAGGTCGGCCTGCAGGTCGTCGGCGGTGAGGGGAAGGCGCGGTGGACAGCCGTCCACCACGACGCCGATCCCCGCGCCGTGGCTCTCGCCCCACGTGGTGAGGCGGAAGGTCTGTCCGAAGGTGTTGCCCACGTCGGTCGAGCATAGGGCTGCTCCGGGTCCCGACCCGTGGAGGTTCCTCCCGGGAAGCCGATGGGAGGCACAGCCGGCGGGATCGGTACCATCGCCGCCCGTGGGCGGCATCGACGGGCTACTCAACCTGGCCACCGCATGGGAAGCGGTTTCCGACGAGGTCGGCGACCGTCCGGCGATCTCGGCGGCCGGCAGGCGCCTGTCGTGGTCCGAGTTCGACGACCGGGCGGCTCGCCTGGCGACGACGATGGTCGCGCACGGCCTGGGTCCTGGTTCCAAGGTGGCGCTGTACCTGTACAACGGGCACGAGTACCCCGAGGCCCAGTACGCGGCCTTCAAGGTCCGGGGTGTCCCGGCCAACGTGAACTACCGCTATACGGGCGACGAGCTGGCATACATCCTGGACAACTCGGACGCCGAGGCGGTCTTCTTCGACCACACCCTGGCCGACCAGGTGGCGGCGGTCCGGGAGCGGTGTCCGGCACTGCGCCTCGCCGTACAGGTGGGTGGCGACCAGTTGCCCGACTGGGCGGTCGGCCACGAGGTGGCCGCGTCGGCCGACCCCATGCCACGTATCGGGCGTTCGGGGTCAGACCTCTGGTTCCTCTACACAGGTGGGACGACCGGAATGCCCAAGGCCGTCATGTGGGACCACACCAACCTCCTCGGGACCATGGAGGCCACCTTCAGGCCCTTCGGCGTGCCGGTGCCGTCCACTCCCGCCGAGGTGGCGGCGACGGCCCGACGCATCGCCGATGCCGGATCGGAGATCCGGCAACTCTGCGCCGCTCCGTTGATGCACGGCACCTCCGGGCTACCCGGCCTGGCCACGCTCAGCCACGGTGGGATGCTCTCCACCCTGGAGTCCCGTACGTTCGACGCCGACGAACTGTGGCGGATCGTTGAGGCCGACCGGATCACGATGGTCACCATGGTCGGGGACGCCTTCGGACGGCCGATGGTGGAGTCGCTGGACCGGGCCGCAGCCGAGGGTCGGCTGCCCGACCTCTCCTCGCTGCGGCTGCTCCTCTCCTCCGGCGTGATGTTCAGCGCTGCCACGAAGGAGGCGATGCTGGACCACCATGCGTGCACCATCGTCGACTCGCTGGGGTCCAGTGAGGGAATCGGCATGGCCAAGCAGGTCATTTCCCGTGGGCGTAGGGATACGACGACGGCCCGGTTCGCCCTCGGGGAACACACGCGGGTCCTCACCGAGGAGGGCTGCGACGTGGAGCCCGGTTCCGGCGAGCGGGGCAGGATCGCCTTGGGCTGGCCGTTGCCCCTCGGCTATTTCAAGGATCCCGCCAGGACCGAGGAGTCGTTCCCGATGGTGGACGGTCGAAGGTGGTCGGTTCCCGGGGACTGGGCCACCGTCGACGCGGAAGGGACCATCACCCTGCTGGGTCGGGGATCGGCGTGCATCAACACCGGCGGGGAGAAGGTGTTCCCCGAGGAGGTCGAGGAGGCCCTCAAGGAATTGGAGGCGGTGGCCGACTGCAACGTGGTGGGTCTCGACGACGATCGGTGGGGACAGGCGGTCACAGCGGTGGTGCAACTGGCGGCGCCGGGAGCTGCCGATGCCGACGAGCTTCGTGCCGGTGTGAGGGAACGTCTCGCCGGCTACAAGGTGCCGAAGCGGATAGTCCTGGTGGAGCATCTGGTGCGCAGCCCGAGCGGCAAGTCCGACTATCGCTGGGCGCGGTCGGTCGTCGAGGCCTCACTGTCCGAGTGACCGGCCTCCGGCCGATGACAGGACGGTCGGTCGGGTGGTTCCCGGCGGCGTTCTACGGTCCAGGAGCGACGGTTCAGTCCAGGAGCGACAGCCCGATGCCCTGCTCCTGGGACGGGTTTCGGCGGCTCCGTATCTCATCATGGCGCCGTTCGATCGGCTCGAGGTGGTCGGGATCGGTGAAGACCCAGAACGTCTGGTCCCGAACGGCATCGTGCACCATGTCGGCCACCTCGGCCGGGTCCCTGGCGTTCTGGGCCATCCACTCCTGGACCATCTTCCGCCGTGCCAGATCCTCTTCGGACGGAGGTTCCGCCAGGGCGTCCACGAGGTGCTCCGGCCGGTTGCGATCGGAGTCGAAGATGCCGGTGGCCACGAAGCCCGGGCAGAGCGAGGTGACGCCGACCTTCGAGCCTGCGGCTGCCAATTCGTTGTGGAGGGTCTCGGCGATCGAGGACACGGCGTGCTTGGAGGCGTTGTAGGGCCCGATTTCCGGAAAGGACGTGTGTCCCGCCACCGATGCGGTGATGACAACGTGGCCGTCGTCCTGTTCCAACAGGCCGCCGAGGTAGACGTCCAGGCCGTGGATCACGCCCCAGAGGTTGACGCCCAGGACCCACTGCCAGTCAGCGAGCGTCCGCTCGACCATCAGCCCGCTACCGGCCACCCCTGCGTTCAGGCATATCAGGTGGGCAGCACCGAATTCGGCGTCCACTTCTGCGGCGAAGGCCCTGAAGGACCCGATGTCGGACACGTCACACCGGCCACCGAAGACCTCTGCTCCAGCCGCCCTGAGCTCGGAAACAGCCCTGTCCAGGGCGGCCTCCTCTATGTCGCCGATGGCCACCTTCATGCCCGCTGCGGCGAACCGGTGGGCGAAGGCCAGGCCCATGCCCGAGGCGCCTCCGGTGATGACGGCGAGCTTGCCGTCCAGGTCTCTCATGTGGGTGCTCCTGTTGTCGGGCTCAGAGGTCTAGCAGTGCCTGCTCGACCAGTTCGGGCATGGCGGGATGGATGTAGAGCTGGTCGTGGGCCATACGGTCCACGGTCAGCCCGGCAGCCATGCCCTGGATGAGTTGTTGAATCAGCGTCGGTGCCTGCGGTCCCACGATGTGCGCGCCCAGGAGGAGGCGGGTGTCGGGGTCGGCGAGCACCTTGGCGAAACCGGTGGTGTCCTCCATGGCCCATCCGTAGGCGGTGTCCGAGTAGTGACGGGTCGCCACGAGGTAGGGGCGGCTGGCATCCACGAGCTGCTGCTCGGTGTAGCCCACGCTTCCGATCTGGGGATGGCCGAAGACTGCATGTGGGGTGAACCGCCGGTCCACTCTCCGGAGGTCATCCGGGTCGGTGAGGTTGTGGGCCACGATCCGGGCCTCGGCGTTGGCGGTGTGCTTGAGCTGTCGGGGGTTGGTGACGTCGCCCAGGGCCCATACGCCCTCGGCTGTCGTGCGAAGGTGGGAGTCGGTGGTGACGTAGCCCCGTTCGTCGACGGCGATGCCGGCCCGGTCGACCTCGAGCAGGTCCCCGTTGGGCCGTCGGCCGGTTGCAACCAGCAGCTGGTCGGCCCGCAGGGTCGACCCGTCGGAGAGGAGGATCTCGTAGGTGCCGTCGTGGGCCAGTTCGGTGATCGTGGTTCCCAGGCGTACGTCCATCCGGTCGACGTAGGTGTCCGTCAGGCAACGCCTCACATCCGCGTCGGCGCCCCTCAGGAGCATGTCGCCGCGGTGCACGATGCTCACTCGGCTTCCGAGGCCGTCGAACACGTGGGCCATCTCGGCTGCTATGAAACCGCCCCCGAGGATTACGAGTCGCTCCGGCAGGTCCTCCAGGCGCATCACGTCGTCCGAGGTGCGGAACGGGGTACCGGCCAGGCCGGGTACGTCGGGCACTACGGTGCGGGCCCCTGCAGCCACCACGATTCGCTCAGCTGTGACCTCCCGGCCGGCCAGCTCCACCGTGCGCTCGCCGGTGAAGCGAGCGCTGTGCTCGTAGACGGTGACGTTGGCAAGCGAGTGGCGGTACTCGAGGCCGGCGGCGGCGATGGGGTCGATGCGTCCGAAGATCCGGTTCCGGATGGCATGCCAGTCGGCCCGCTGGAAGGTGGTGTGCACACCCAGGGCTGGCGCCCGGCGAGCCGATAGCGCCAGGTCGGCGGCATGGACGAGCATCTTGGACGGGATGCACCCGCGGTTCATGCAGGTTCCGCCGAAGGACCAGGGCTCCGCGATCGCCACGTCCCAGTCGTCGTGCTCAGGGCCGATGATCGAGTTGCCGGACCCGGCACCGATTATCAGGAGGTCGTGGTGGGCCATGTGGGGCTCCGGGTCGTCAGCGGGCCAGGAGGGCGCCGAGGTCGCGCAGGCTCTGGGTTCCGGCCCCGAGCGAGGTGGCGAGGTGCTTGTTCCAGAGGGTGTAGCGGTGGAGGGGATAGTCGGTGGCCACACCCATACCGCCGTGGCAGTGCTGCGTGGCGTGGGCCACGTCGGTGGCCCGTTCCGAGGCCCACCACTTGGCCACCAGCAGGTCCTCGGCTGCATCCACCCCGTTGGCAAGGCGCCATGCCGCGGACAGGGTGGCCAGCCGGATCCCGCCCACGTTCACGAACTGGTCGGCCAGGCGCTGTCCCACTGCCTGGAAGGTGGCGATGGGGCGACCGAACTGCTGTCGAGTGGAGGTGTATTCGGCGGTGATGGTGAGTGCCCTTTCGGTCACGCCCAGCTGGGTGGCGCAGACGCCGAGCCTGAGGTGGTCCAGGAGGGCGTCCACGGTCGTCCCGCCACCGAGCAGCTCGGCCGGCGTTCCGTCGAAGGAGACTTCCCATACAGGTTGTCGACGGGTGGAGGTTCCCTTGAGGAGGCCTATTCCCGATCCGGCGAGGTCCACGAGGACGCAGCGGGGGCCGTCCGGCGTCGATGTCGTGACCAGTGCCAGCGAGGCTGCGTCGAGATGCTCGACCACCACCTTGGTACCCCGGAGCGTCCCGCCGTCGAAGGCTGTGGACGGTTCGGCGAGCCGGTCGTTCAGGAACTCCTGGACGGCGACAGTCAGGACGGTGCGACCGGTGGCCACGTCGGGCAGCAGACGGCTGCGCTGCTCCTCTGAGCCGTGCCGGTCCACCATGAGGGCCGCCACCGAGGATGGGAGCAGTGGTAGGGGGGCGACGTGCTCCCCCTGGGTCCGTAGCAGCACTGTCAGGGCGACCGCGTCCAGGCCACCCCCGCCCACGTCGGTCCCGAGGGCGATGCCGAGGAGGCCGGCCTCGGCAAGGTCCTCCCAGAGGTCCCGGTCGAACCAGTCCCCGGCCGCCTCGACGGAGGCGTGGCGCTCCATGTCCAGGTGGTCGCCCATGATGCGGTCGGCCAGGTCTGCAACCGCCTGCTGGGCCTCCGTGGGGGTGAAGTCCATTGCGGCTACCCCCCGTCCGTCCGGCGGCGCTGCTGGCGTGGGAGGCCCAGGCCGGCCATGCCGATGATGTCGCGCTGTACTTCGTTGGTGCCGCCGCCGAAGGTCAGCACCCAGACGCTGCGGTAGGAGGCTTCCACGGTGTTCAGGATCGACGTGCCCGGCGAACCCTCCTTCAGGTGGCCGGTGGCCCCGATCACCTCGGTGATGAGCGTGTAGACCCTGTGCATCGACTCCGAACCGTGGACCTTCACCGCTGAGGAGTCCGCGGGGCCCATGCGGCCGTGGGTGTTCTCGGCGGCCACATACCAGTTGAGGAGGTCGAGGTGGCGGGCCAGGGCACGGCATTCGGCCAGCTTCACCCGGACCCATTCGTGGTCGATGACTCGTAGGCCGTCGGCGGCGGTCGTGTCCCTTGCCCAGGACACGGCGTCGTCGGTGATCCTGACCAGGCGTGCCCCGGGAAAGAGGGAGACCCGCTCGTGGTTGAGCTGGTCGGTGATGAGGCCCCAGCCGGCGTTGACCTCGCCGACCCGCATGGCATCCGGTACCCGGACGTCGTCGTAGAAGGTGGCGGTGGTGTGCGTCTGGCCGAAGGTCTCGAAGGGCTGGATGGAGAACCCCGGGTCGGTTGTGTCGACGAGGAACATGGTGATGCCCTTATGTGCGGGAGCGTCTGGATCGGTCCGGGCGGCGAGCCACACGTAGTCGGCGTTGTAGGCGAGGCTGGTGAACAGCTTCTGTCCGTTAACCACCCAGCTGTCGCCGTCCCGGAGCGCTCGGGTTCGCAGCGCGGCCAGGTCGGTGCCGGCATCGGGTTCCGAGTAGCCGATCGAGAAGTGCATCTCGCCGGCCAGGATCCGCCTCAGAAAGAAGTCCTTCTGCTCGTCGGTGCCGAACCTCCGGATGGTCGGCCCGACGGTGTTGGTGGTCAGGAACGGGATGGGACAGCCGGCAGCCTGGGACTCGTCGAAGAAGATGTACTGCTCGATGGGGGTGAAGCCCCTGCCGCCGTACTCGACCGGCCATCCGACCCCCAGCCAGCCGTCGGACCCGACCTGTCGGATGAGGGCCTTGTAGTCGTGGTTCTCGGCAAACTCCGCGCTGGAGACACGGCCCTTCACCTCGGGCGTCATCAGGTCGCCGAAATATGCCCTGAGCTCAACCTGCAGGGCCTTCTGGTCGTCGGTGAGGTCGATGAACACTTGTCCGGGGCGCCGTCGGTGGTCAGTTCCGGGGGATGTCCTGCCAGGCGGCACCCTTGAACGGGTCTGGCTCCCTGGGGAGCCCAAGGACCCGTTCCCCGATGATGTTGCGCTGCACCTCGTCGGTCCCACCGGCGATGCTCACCCCGGCGGCGCTGATGCAGAAGGCGGACCAGCGTGCCGACGCCGCCGAAGCCGGATCCCCATCCCCCCAGGCCTGGCCGGCCGTGCCGACGATGGCCATGGCCAGGTCCCGCGAGCGGCGGGCCAGGATGGCCCCGCTGAGCTTGGCTATGGAACCCTCAGGGCCCGGTACTCCTCCGGCAGCGACCGTGGCCCGTATGCGCTGGCCGATGTAGTCCTTGATCTCCTCGTGGACGTACAGGTCGGCCAGGCCCTGGCGGATTACCGGATCGTGGGACCGGCCGAGTTCCCGGGCCAGCATGGTGAGCTCCGGGCATCGCTTCGCGTTCAGGGCGCCACCGCCGGCGCCGATCGAGACACGCTCGAACATGAGCATCGAGACCGCCAGGTTCCAGCCCTGGTTCACCTCCCCGAGGAGGTTCCCGGCCGGGATCCGCACGCCGGTGAAGAAGACCTCGTTGAAGCCACGCGCTCCGGAGATCTGCACGAGCGGTCGGATCTCGACTCCGGACGATCGCAGATCCACGATGAACATGGAGAGGCCCTGGTGCTTGGGCAGGGTCGGATCGGTCCTGGCCACCACGATCCCGAAGTCGCAGTAGTGGGCTCCCGAGGTCCACACCTTCTGACCGTCCAAGATCCACTCCTCGCCGTCCCGGACGGCACGGGTGGAGAGCCCGGCCACGTCGGACCCGGCACCCGGTTCGGAGAACATCTGGCACCAGATGGCATCGCCGCGGATGTTGTCCGCGAGGTAGACGGCCTTCTGCTCCTCGGTGCCGAACTGGGCGAGCATGGGCAGGCACATGCCGTGCGAGATGGACAGGGGAGCGTTCGGTAGCCGGTATCCGGCCGACACCCTGTCGAACACCTCCTGGTGGCGGCGGGTGAGGCCCGCTCCGCCGAAGATGGCCGGGTATGTCAGGCCGGCCAGGCCGGCATCTGCCAGGGATCCCTGGAAGGCCCGGGTCCGGAGGAGTGCATCCGCCTCGCCACCCTGGCCGTCACCGTCCTCGCCGGTGGGATCGCTGATCCTCCGGCAGTGTGCGTCGAGGAACTCCTCAACTCGTGTCGGGAACTCGTCGTCACCGGCGAGCTCGAGGTCTGCACTGTCTCCGGAGACCTGTGCCATATCCTGTCCGCCCACAACGGCGACGGTACCGGTCGCCGATCGCGGGCTCGTCATCCGGCCCGGGCATCGCTGGGGCCGCGGGGCGGCTCCGATGACTCACGTCACAAGCTGGCGATGTCAGGTCGGTGATCCGACTACCGTCGGTCCGATGACCCTGGTTGCAGGCAAGGTGGTGATGGTCACGGGAGCGGGGAGTGGCATCGGCCGTGCCGCATCGCTCCTCTACTCGGCCGAGGGCGCCTCCCATGTGGCCATCGTGGACCGCGACGGGGCGGGGGCCGATGCGACCTTCGATCTGTTGAGGTCGTCGGGCGGCTCGGGCGTCGTGTACGAGGTCGACGGTGGGGGGATCCTCCGCTGAGTGGGCTGGTGGGCTCCGGATCCCGCTGGGGAACATCGGGCTCCGGGCCCCGCTGGGAACCGACGGCTACCACGGCCATAGGATCGGGCGTCACCGGACAGGATCCAGCGACCTGTCCTGGAAGAGGATCCCCGGAGCGTCCATGACAGTGACCACCAAGCAGCGGGTGCCCGCCATCGAGGGGTTCTTCACGCTCGGCGAAGAACCACACCTGATAGGTGGTCGTATGGTCGATTCCGGCGGCTACTGCTTTCCACTCCACCTCGGCGGCGCAGATCCCCACCATCCGGCAGCCGCGGTCGATGAGGTGCTGCTCAGCCGGGTCGGCCGCATCTGGTCCTTCACCAACAGCGCCTATCCGCCACCCCCACCGTTCATCCTCACAGAGCCCTACGTGCCGGTGGTGGTGGCCGCCGTCGAGCTGGAGGTGGAGCGGATGGTGGTGCTCGGCCAGGTGGCCCCCGGATGGACCGTCGAGGACCTGGAGGTGGACATGGAGGTCGAGTTGGTCCTCGGGGTGCTCTACGAGGACGATGAACGCGAGTACCTGACCTGGCAGTGGCGACCCGTCGGACTGTCGGCCGACGGCCGGGTCTGAACGGAGGCGACGCCGATGGATGAGATCGCCGTCCTCGGGGTGGGGATGCACCCGTGGGGCAAGTGGGGCCGCAACTTCGCGGAATACGGGGTTCACGCCGCCCGCGAGGCCCTGGCCGACGCTGGGGTGGACTGGCGGGACGTGGGCTTCGTGTCCGGTGCGATCACCGTGCGGTGCGGCTATCCCGGCTATGTCGCCGGCTCAACGTTCGCTAGGGCGCTCGGCTTCACCGGAGCCCAGGTGGCCAGCTCCTATGCGGCGTGTGCCTCGGGCGCGACCGCTCTGTCGGTCGCCAGGGGCCAGATCCTCTCCGGTGCCTGTGACGTAGCGCTCGTCGTGGGCGCCGACACCACCCCGAAGGGCTTCCTGGCTCCTGCGGAGGGCGACCGACCGGACGACACGGACTGGCTCCGGTTCCACATGGTGGGGGCCACCAACCCCGTCTACTTCGCGCTCCACGCCCGCCGTCGCATGGCCCTCCACGGGGCCACTCCGGAGGACTTCGCCCTGGTGAAGGCCAAGAACAGCCGACACGGCGTCCACAATCCCAACGCCCGCTACCCCAAGGAGTACGGGGTCGAGGATGTGGCCAACTCGCCGGTCGTCTCCGACCCGCTGCGCCTGCTGGAGATCTGCGCCACCAGCGACGGCGGCGCGGCCCTGGTGGTCAGCTCGATGGACTACGCCCGCTCCCGTGGAGCGGGCGACCCGGTGAGGGTGGCGGGGCTGTCGACGGTCACGCCGACCTATCCCGACACCGTCATCGACCTGCCGTACCTGGCCACCGACTCGGCCGCCGGATCAGAGGCCGCGGAGTTGGGCTTCAAGGAGTCGATCGGCGCCAGGGTCTACGAGGAGGCCGGCCTGGGTCCGGTGGACGTGGACGTCGCCGAGGTGTACGACCTGTCCTCGGCCCTCGAGCTGGACTGGTACGAGCAGCTCGGGCTCTGTGAGGTGGGCGGGGCCGAGTCGCTGCTGCGCTCGGGCGCCACGAGCATCGGTGGACGGATTCCCGTGAACCCGAGCGGCGGCTTGGGGGCGTTCGGCGAGGCGGTTCCGGCCCAGGCCATCGCACAGGTCTGCGAGCTGACCTGGCAGTTGCGGGGACAGGCCGGCCATCGCCAGGTGGAGGGGGCACGGGTGGGCGTGACGGCCAACCAGGGCCTGTTCGGCCACGGCTCGTCGGTGCTTGTACGCCGCTAGGAGGACGGAGCGACCCATGGCCCTGCACGAGACGATCGACGATGGCGTGGCGACCATCGTCATGGACAATCCGCCTGTGAACGCCCTGGGCATCGCCGACACCTACGCCCTGGCGGATCTCCTGGATGGATACCGGCGTCGCGACGACGTCCGGGCGGTCGTCCTGACAGCCGAGGGCCGGGGCTTCTGTGCAGGGGTGGACATCGGGGAGATCCAGGCAATGGATGGCCACGAGGGCCTGGTGGAGGCCAACCGTTCCTGCTTCGAGGCCTTCCGGGCCGTCTACGAGTGTGCGGCTCCGGTGGTGGTGGCCGTGAACGGCTTCTGCCTCGGGAGCGGGATCGGGCTAGCCGGCAACGCTGACGTGGTCGTGGCCGTCGAGGGTGCCGGGTTCGGCCTCCCGGAGGTCGACAACGGTGCCCTGGGTGCCGCCACCCACCTGATGCGGCTCGTCCCCGCCCACCGCGCACGCTGGATGCTCTACAGCTGTGAGCCGGCCACGGCCGAGGAACTCCACGCCTACGGCTCGGTGCTCCGGGTGGTTCCGGAGGACGACCTCCGGGATGTGGCCATGGAGCTGGCCGGGGTGATCGCAGCCAAGGATCCGATGGTGGTCCGGGCAGCCAAGGCCTCCCTGAACGGGATCGACCCGGTGGACGTCCGTCGCAGCTACCGGTACGAACAGGGCTTCACCTTCGAGCTGAACCTGCTAGGCGCCGGCGACGCTGCACGCGAGGCGTTCCTGCGCGGCGACCGGGACCGCAGGGCCGCGGCCGACTGAGCAGGCTGAAGCGTGTCCGACGCGGCTCTGGTGGTTATGGCCGGCGGCCTCGGGACCCGCTTCGGCGGGGTCAAGCAGCTGGCCGAGGTGGGCCGGGCCGGCGAGGCGATCCTGGACTTCACGATCCGGGACGCTCTGGCGGCAGGTGTGGTCCGGATCGTGGTCATCGCCCGTTCCGACATAGACGAGGACCTGAGGCGCCACCTCCGGACCCAGCACGGCAGTGGCCTGGATCTGGAGGTCGTACACCAGGATGCCTTCGGGCCTCCCCGGGCCCGGCCCTGGGGCACGGGGCACGCTGTGGCTGGAGCGGCCTCGCTGCTGGACGGCCCCGCTGTGATCGTCAACGCGGACGACTACTACGGGGCGACCGGCGTGGTCCGTGTGGCGGAGGCCGTCGCCTCTACCGGGAGCCGGGCGGTGATGCTGGGTTTTCCCCTGGCAGGAACCTTGCCCGACTCGGGGCGGGTGTCCCGCGGGGTGTGTCGCCTGGGGGCCGACGGCCTGCTCGAGGGGCTGGTCGAGACGCATGGCATCGGATGGGAAGGCGCCACGATCACCGCGTTGGATCCGTTCGGCGACCTGGATCCGACGACGCCGGTGTCGATGAACATATGGGGCCTGCCCTTGCATGCCGTGGAGCGCCTCGTCGGGCAGTGGGACGAGTTCCACGCCGTGAACTCCGCGGACCCCACAGTGGAGTTCCTCCTCCCCGAGGCGTTGGCCGGCCAGCACCGGGAGGGCTCCTTGGACATAGCGGTACTGTCCACCGACGAGGAGTGGATCGGGTTGACCAACCGCGAGGACCTCGAGGTGGTCCGCGCCGCCTTCGCAGACCTATGACCGGCGCGGCCCTCCGTTCCTCGAGCCGACTACCGGGAGGCCCGGGGTGTTCTTGCTCCGCTTCGACCTGAGGATCCCACCCTTCGTGGAGGGCCTCACCCCGGTCGCCCAGTACGGGGAGATGCTGGAGATGGTCCGATGGGCCGACGATCGGGGCTTCGCCGGGGTGGTCCTGTCAGAGCACCACGGCTGCGAGGACGGTTTCATTAACGCGCCGCTGGCTGTCGCCGGAGCGGTGCTGGGTGCGACGAGGAACCTGTTCTGCTCGGTGTCGGCCCTCCTGCTGCCGCTCCACGACCCGCTCCGGGTTGCCGAGGACATCGCCGCTCTGGACCTCCTGGCACCCGGGCGCCTCAACGTGGTGGTCGGCATCGGTTACCGGGAGGCAGAGTTCGAGATGTTCGGAAGGGACAGGAGCCGTCGGGGGGCCGATGCCGAGGCCGGCATCCGGACCATGCTCCGGGCGTGGGAGGGGGAGCCGTTCGAGCTGGACGGCCGTACGGCTTGGGTGACCCCTAAGCCGGCGTCGGATCCCCGCTCCCTGCTGGCCGTCGGGGGCTCGGTGGTGGCATCGGCTCGACGCGCCGCCCGGTTGCACCTCCCCTTCATCCCGGCCGTAGAGGACCGGGAACTCCTCGACGCCTACCTCCTGGAATCTGAGGCCTGCGGGCACGGCTCGCCGTTCTGCATGATGCCGAGCGGGGCCGGGCTGGTCATGGTCACGCGGGACCCCGATGCCCTGTGGGACCGGATAGGCCCCAACCTCCTGTACGACGCCCTTTCCTATGCCTCGTGGCAGTATCCGGACCAGCGGACGAGTTGGAAGGTGGAGGCCGACGACGTGGAGCAACTTCGGGCGGGCGGCCAGCACCTCATCGTGACTCCGGAGGAGTGTGTGGACCTGGTGTGTGCCGGAGGCGCCGTCGTCCTCCACCCGTTGTGCGGTGGCATAGATCCGGCCGTCGGATGGGAGTCCCTGCACCTGGTGGTCGACGAGGTCATGCCGGCGTTGGCCGGATGACCACCGGTTCTCAAGGAGGAACGGTGCCTGACCTGCTGATGGAGAGAGAAGGACCGGTCGTCACCCTGACCATGAACCGGCCGGAGAGGCGCAATGCCATGACGCTGGCCATGTTCGCCCGCCTGGCTGATGCCTGGGACGAGATCGATGCCGATCCCGACGTCAGGGTCTGCATCCTGACCGGAGCCGGTGACCACTTCTCAGCCGGCATGGACCTGCGAGCCATGGCCGGCGACGCCGGCGACAGCGACGACTACGACGTGAAGGGCCGGATGGAACGGGACGGATCGGACTGGATCTACGACGGCCTGCTCAAGACGCGTCATCCCCGGGTGCCGGTGATCGCAGCGGTGGAGGGCAACGCCATCGCCGGGGGTACGGAGATCCTGCAGGGGACCGAGATCCGGGTGGCTGGAGAGAGCGCCACCTTCGGGGTGTCCGAGGTCCGCTGGTCGCTCTATCCGGGCGGCGGATCGGCTGTACGGCTGGCCAGGCAGATCCCCTTCACCGAGGCCGCTGACATCCTCCTGACCGGGAAGCACGTGACGGCAACCGAGGCGCGGGCCCTCGGCCTCATCGGCCACGTGGTACCGGACGGGACGGCGCTGGAGCGCGCACGCGAGATCGCGGTGACGGTGGCGGCCAACGGCCCGCTGGCAGTGGAGGCGGTTCTGCGCACCCTCAGGGAGACGTCGGGGATGACCGAGGAGGAGGCCTTCGCCTTCGAGCTCCCGCTCATCCGGTCGGTCTTCTCCTCCGAGGATGCCGGCGAGGGCCCGCTGGCCTTCACCCAGAAGCGGGCGCCCGACTACAGGCGGCGCTGACTGGCAGGCCGGATCCTCAACGGTCGAAGCGTCCTGCGCCCCGCTCCATGCCGGGAAGGGACGTCTGGAACTCGAAGCCCGCCGTTGCGGCGTCCCGGAGCACCATCTGCTCGCACTCCGTCCAGTCCAGGGCCCGGGTTCCGGGCACCCCCTGGTTGTAGGGGGCGTCGAACAGGATCACCCGGTTGCCGGTCTCCCGGAGGGCCTCGACGTTGTGTGGGGCGTCGTCGACGTACAGGTCCGCCCCCACCTCGGGCTTGTCGCCCATGAAGCAGATGTCCCGGTACGGGATGCGTACCCGGTCCAGCCATTCGACGGTGTCGGCGATGGCCGTGGCGTGTCCCCAGTTGACGTAGAGGCGATGGGTGATGACCCGGATCCGGACCCCGGCGTCGGACAACCTCCAGAGGGACTCGGCTGCGCCGGCGATGACCGGCATCCAGCGCAGCATGCGGTGCTCGGTGACGGCGAGGTGGTGGAGGCGTTCGAACTCATCGGCCGAGAGCCCCCATTCGGCGAAGTCCCATGAGCGCTCCAGGGGCAGCGAGGCTTCGTCGACGCCGAGCTCGGAGGCGACCACCGAGCGGAAGGCGGCGGTGTAGTCGCCGCACACCCCGTCCAGGTCGACGCCGAGCACGTACGTGCGATCCATAGCCGAGACGGTAGTTCGAACAGGTCGCGCAGGGCCCGGTCAGCCGGCGGTGAGGCCTCCGTCCACCGGGATGATGGCGCCGTGGATGCGGCTTGCCTCGTCGGAGGCCACGAAGGCGATGACATTGGCCAACTCTGCCGGGTCGGCCATGTCCCTGAAGCCGATGTAGGGCTGCATCAGGGAGAAGTCGAGGTCCTTCGGCATGGAGTAGTTGCGGGTCATGGCCGTGTCCACGCCCCCGGGGGCGATGGCGTTGATCCGGATCGGCTGCTTGATGAACTCCATGGCCAGGGCGCGGGTCATGTTGACCACCGCTCCCTTGGTCGCCGAGTAGGTGACCGTGTAGGCCTGTCCCATCAGGCCGGCGTTCGACGCGATGTTGACGATGTTGCCGTGGGTCTCGAGCAGGTGGGGGATGGCGGCCTGACAGCACCAGAACACCCCGGACACGTTGACGCCCAGCATCCGGTTCCAGGTCTCCTCGGTAGCGTCGGCGACGTGCTCGCTCCAGGCCACCCCCGCGATGTTGGCCAATACGTCGAGCCGCCCGTGGGAGGACACGGCCTCGTCGACGGCGGTCCTGCAGCACCCCCGGTCCGACACGTCACCTACCGTCGTGGTCATGTTCCCGCCGGCGTCGGCCACCTCGGCGGCTACGGCGGCCAGACCGTCGCCGTCGCGGTCGAAGCCTGCGATGGCGGCCCCGTCGGCGGCCATGAGGAGTGCCGTTGCCCTGCCGATCCCCGAGGCCGCACCGGTGAGCAGGGCCACCCTTCCGTCGAATCGACCCATGGCGTCTGCTCCCTGTTCTCCCCGGCGGCGTCTCGTTCCGTGACGGGGACCGTAGCGGTCGGGATCCGCCCGTTCAGAGGCGGGAAGCTTCCAGCCTCCGGCCCGTCGGGCTGTCTACGACGGCTGGATCGAACTCCCGTCCCCGTGGGCAGCGGAAGGCGACGCTGACCCGGGCCGGGGCATGGGATGCCTTGGGTACGGAGTGCTCGAAGCGGTGCTGGGTCGGACCACCCATCACGAGCAGGTCGCCCGAGACGAGGTTCCATGCGTGCGATGGCCCACCTCCGCGGGGCCGGACCCGGAACGTACGCGGGCCTCCCAGGGAGACGAGTGCCACAGTCTCGTGCTCGGCACCGGGGCGGAAGCGGTCACCGTGCCAGGCCACGCTGTCGTTGCCGTCACGGTAGAGGTTCGCCCAGCTGGCCGTGAACGCCTGATCGTAGTGGTGGGCCAATCGGGCGGCCATCCGGCACAGCGGGGCAGATGGCCTGGCGATCCCCGTGCTGAGCCTCGGCTCGATCACCTCGCGGTCCACGATCCAGCGGCTGTGTGAACGCCAGTCCAGGGTCCCCAGCAACTCCAGGTGGAGGTCGTCGGCACCGGCAGCCCACCTGTCGACGTGGTCGATCCAGCAGTCGCCGTCGAGCATCGTCCTCCGGACCCGGTCGGTGATCTCGGCGAGGGCGAAGGGCAGGGTGCCGAAGAGGGTGGCCTGCATCACGGAGACGAGCCTAGTCGGGGCCGAACAAGTGTTCGACTACGGTTCTTGATCTGAGATCTGGTGGAAAGCGACCTCCAGACCCGGGACCTGCAGGCAAGCGAGCTCCATCCCTGGTGGAAAACGACGAGGGCCCCGCCGCCCGGAGGCGACGGGGCCCTCGTTCAGGCTTGGGTCAGCGAGCCAGACCCCTGCCGAGAGCGGAGACCGCAGCGTCCTTCACCGGTATGAAGGCGCAGATCGCCAGCGCGGTCCCGACGTCGGAACCGAAGTCGCCCATGCCGAGGATCTCGGTCGAAGCCCCGTAGCCGAAGCCACCCACCTCGCTGACCACGACGAACAGATACGCCCAGATCAGGTTCAGGTTGGATCCCACGACCGGAAGACCGCTCAGCATCGAGCCGACACCGACGGTGTCGAGGATGCTGTTGAGCACGGCCAGAACACCCTGGAAGATCATCGCCAGGACGATCAGGGTGAGAATTGTTGACATCATTGGATGGGTACCCCTTTGGTTGAGAGACGGACCCTGCCTCCGGAGTTCCGGACCGGGCCGTTGAACAGAACGCTAAATGAAATGCCACGGTACATCGCGGCAATCCGTAACCTATTCGCAACATCCACTGAGCGAAAGGCCTATCGCACTATTCTTCCCGCCCGATGACCGGCCCGGCCCGAAGCCCCCGCCGGAGCGCCGCCCGCCTTCTCTGGACGGCGGTCACGGTCCTGGTCCTGGCCAGCCTCCTGGCACCCGATGTCGCCGACCGGTGGGCTGACACGCAACCCGAGGGCTGGCGGCGCGACGTGGCCGGTGGGTGGGCTACGCCGGCGGGTCGGATCTCACGGGCCCTGGCACTGGACGAGCCGCTCGAACGGGTGCAGGGAGTATTCGATGGGACCAAACCCACGGTGACCTTTGCCCCAGCGATCAGGGAGTTGGATGCCGCCACGCCATCGTCGATTCTCCGACCTGCGGAGGCAAACGGGCAGGTGGAGGTTCCGGACCTGGAGGTGCCACCGGAACCCGGCGTGACGACCACCGACCAGTCGGGTAGTGCCGCGCCGGCTGGGAGCGTCGACCAGTCGGGTAGTGCCGCGCCGGCTGGGAGCGTCGACCAGTCGGGTAGTGCCGCGCCGGAAGAGCCTGCCGGACCGTCGGACACCGTCGCCCCGCGCAGGGCCTCGGCAGGGGATCCCCTCCGGATCCTGGCGGTGGGCGACTCTCTGATGCTCGACCTGCAGTGGGGCATGGAGCGGAATTTTGACCGGCGACCCGACGTGCTCGTGGAGGGGCGTGGCGCGCTCGGCTTCGGGTTCACCGTGCCCCACTGGGACTGGGACGACGGCGTGCTGGTCGACTACGCCGTGCTGGTGGCCGAGGTCCGACCCGACGTGGTCGTCGTGATGATCGGTGCCAACGAATTCGAGGGGTACGTGCTCGATGGCGAGGGGCTGGTGCCCGGGTCGGAGCGCTGGGCCAGCGTCCTGGCTGAACGGGCAGACGAGGCCATGGCCCGATGGCGGGCCGACGGCGCCCACGTCTACTGGTGGACCACCCCCCGGATGCGGGACCCGAGGTTCCTCACCGACTCCCTGAACGCGATCTGGGCGTCGACGACAGCGGCCTGGGGATCCGGGGCCACCGACCTGGACTCGATGGACGTCCTGGGTGACGAGACAGGCGCCTACCGGGACCAGATGGTCGACGAGGACGGTCGGACGGTCGCGCTCCGCAAGGACCACGGGGTGCACTTCCACGAGGTCGGCGCCGACCTGCTGGCCCGCCAACTGGAGGACCGACTGGTGGGCGATGGTTGGTTGATGGCGGGGGGCTGACCGACGGCCTCAGCCCGACGTCCGCTAGTCGCCGTAATCCGACCCCTTCAGCAGGGCGAGTTCCTCGGCCAGGGCCCGGATCCGCTTCTCCATCCGGGACAGCTCGTAGGAGAAGTGCATGGTGAGGAGCAGCAGGAAGCCGATGGCCAGCAGCAGGAAGAGGGTGGGTTGGTACCAGATTCCGAGTTGGTCGGCCGCCCTGTCGAGGAGGGTGGGAACCGAGGCGGTGACGGCCAGAACCAGGCCGACCGTCAGCCAGAGCACGGTGTACTTGGCCTTCAGGACCTGACGCCTGACGAGGCGCACGATGACCACCACGGCGATGACGGTGAGGCCCGCCAGCAGGGCGTGGGTCTGCACGGTCACGACGCGAGCCTCCGGACACGTCCGCGGTCAGTCCCGCCGGCGACGAGGACGATCAGGAGCCGGACGAAGTGGTAGGCCAGCCGGAGGTTGCGGTTCGACGCCCTCCCGCCAGCCCGGTCGTGCATCACGACCGGCACCTCCCGGACGGTGAACCCCCGTCGGACGGCCAGGACGAGGGCCTCGACCGACTCCATGTACTCGGCCGGGTACTCGGTCGCGAAGAGCTCCAGGACGGGACGTCGGAACGCCCGGAAGCCCGATGAGGTGTCCGTGAAGTTCTGCCGGCAGATCCATGTGACGAGACGGCGTAGTAGGGCCATGGCCATGCCACGGCTCCGGCCCACCCGGTAGCCCCGTTCGCCGATGAACCTGCTGCCGATGACCATGTCGGCATCCGCCAGGCCAGCCAGCAGCACCCCGACCTGTGTGGCGTCGTGCTGGCCGTCGGCGTCGAACTGGTAGGCCTGGTCGTAGTCCTGCTCCACGGCATACCGGAATCCGAGCCGCAGGGCGCCGCCGATGCCGAGGTTGAAGGGCAGGCGGAGGCAGGTAGCGCCCGCCGCCCTGGCGACGACAGCCGTGTCGTCCGTGGACCCGTCGTCGACCACCACGAGGTCGTGGTCCGGATTGTGTCCGGCCAGCTCGGCCAGAACCTCGGGGAGGGCGTCGGCCTCGTTGAAGGCGGGAATGATCACCGCGGTGCGCACCCCGCCACGGTACCGCCCACTCCGGGCGGCTGATCCAGGCGACCCGTCGGTCGGCGGATCAGTAGGCGTCGAAGTCCAGGAACTCGAACGATGTGAGCAAGATGCCGGCGTCGCCGATCGGGGAGCCCCCGTCGTCGGTGAAGCGGTGCAGTATCAGCTCCAGCGGGCTGGGCTGGAGGCGCCGCGGAATGCGCGGGCCGGTGAAGTGGACGCCGTGGTTGGCTCCCCAGTGGAGAACGAACGGAGTCCGGTGGTGGGCGGCCAGCGCTGCGGCCAGCGGCCCGGACGGTAGCGGGCCCGTCGCCGGCCGACGGAGGAGCACCTTGAGCAGGACGGCGACCCGGACCGGACCGGCCCGGGCGGTTGTGCTGACCAGGAGGACGTCCCGGCCGATGTGGAGGACGTAGTCGGCACCGGGCCGGGCGAGGCGCCAACGCAGGAGCTCGGCGTTCCAGACGGTGGCGTGGCCGGTCGACGGGGAGCCGGTGGGCGCCGGAAGGAGCTCATCGAGGCGATCGCCGGCAAGCAGGCCGTCGTCCACCCCGAGGTGGGTGAACTGCTCGCTGCCGGGCCGGGGAAGCAGGAGTCGTGCCGGCAGCTGGGCCAGCTCCTGCCATCCCATGGTCTTCACCATACGGGGGGCTGACTCGGTGTTAGCCACCCCGAGGATGCCGTCCAGCCCGGCGGCGGCCCCGGCCCGGTAGCTGGCCTCCACCGTCCGGCGGTAGGTCCCGGTTCCGCGGGCATCGGGATGCACGCAGAGGTCCACGCCGAGGCCGAGGCGGAGCGTCCGGCCATCGGCCGCCAGTAGGCGGATGGGGATCAGGGCATAATTTCCCACCTGCCTGTCGTCGGCGTCGACCCGACCCACGGCCGCCTCGCCCTCCGGGTTGGCCTGGTAGTACCACTCGAGGTGGTGGCGGCCGATCGGCGGATCGAAGCCGAACACGTCGTTGAGCAGCGTGACGGTGGCCCGTAGGTCCTCCACTGCGACCTCAGCGCCCGCGACGCCGGTCCATGACGTGGAGGCCGATCGCCACGATTACGAGGGTGGTGCCCAGCATGAGACGGAACGCGGCCCGGCCCCCACAGTCCACGGTGGTGGGGGCCATCGGGTCGTCGGCCTGCGGGCGGGGCGTCGAGTAGGCGTCGGCGGTGGGACGGTCCTCGACGAAGGCGCCCACCAGCGGAGTACGGCAACCCAGCTCGGGGGTGGACTCGAACGAGAAGGGAGCGCCACCTGGAAGCGGTCGGGTGAACGGGGCCACGGCGATCCAGAGGCCGAGTACCAGTAGGGTCAGGGCGGTCCACCGGCGTCGGGAGGACCTTCGTCGGGTGGGGGACCGGTACATGGGGTGCCGAGCCTACCGGGGGCCTCCGGACCGGTCGTCGGCGCACCGGTACCCTCGGTCTCCATGTTCTCGGGCCGCAACGTCGACGATCCCGCCGCAGGGCCAGGGGTGGGTCGTTCCGTCCTCCGGAGGTGGTTCCCCATGGTCGTCCTCCTGCTGGCGATCCTCCTCTCCCTGTTAGTCGCGACCACCGGTGGCGCCGATCGCCTGCGGGTGGTCACCATCGGGGACAGCGTGGCGTTCGATGGCGATCCGGGGATCCGTGCGGCCCTGGAGGCCACAGGCGCCGCCCGGGTCGACACCAGGTCGTTCGGTGGGGTGGGCCTGCTGCGACCCGGGTTCGACGACTACCTCGACGACATCCTGGACGGCGGACCGGAGGTCGTGGTCGTCATGTTGGGAGGATGGGACCTGGACGGGCTCGTCGCCGACCCCGCCGCCTATGGACGGCGTCTGGACGACGTGGCCGACCGAATGGCCGGGCGAGGGGCCACCGTGCTCTGGCTGGGAATGCCACCCGCTCCTCCGCGCGAGGGAATCGAAGCGGCGCGCCGGGTCGCCAACGGACAGTTCGCTGCACTGGCCGGGCGTCGTTCCGACGTCCGCTACCTGGACACCGGGCTGGCTCTGGGAGGCCCGGGCGGTGGCTTCGCCCGGTTCCGGGTAGGCCTGGGAGGAACGGTGGTCCAGGTGCGCAAGGTCCGTGGCGGATGGGACGACGGCCACCTCTGTCCGGGGGGAGCGGCCCTGCTGGGCGACCTGGTGCTCGGCGCCCTTCGGGCCGACCACGACATCGGCGATCCGTCGGAGCGGTGGTGGGAGGACGCCTGGACCAGCGATGCCCGCTACGACGATCCGCCCGGGGGCTGCGACGCGTCTGTCGACTGAAGCGGTTGTACCGGCTCCGGCTGGCGCAGGTCCACCAGGGCGTCGACGGCGACGGCGGCAAGGATAACGAGGGACGTCTCGGCGGCCGTCCGGTACCTGGTGGTGCCGAAGGCCGTGGCGGCCGTGAACGTGGCGATCGGAATCCAGGCGGCTAGCACAAGCAGGGGTCCTCGCCGTCGGCGGACCAACTCCATGCCGGCAACTGCCAGCGGCACCAGGACGACGAACTGGGCCAAGCCCAGGAGCGACACGGCCATGGACCTGCGATCCACGTGCACGTCCCGCCGGAGCTGGCCGATGGGTTCGTAGACGCCCCACATCCGGCCGATCCGGACCGGGACCACGACGCTGAGCAGGCGTGAACGGTTGGCGGCGATGTAGGCGGAGGCCCGCTCCCGTACGACCATGTCGCGCTCGTACTCGCCCAGGACCTGACCCTCCGGACCGTACGGCGGTGGGTTCCCGCACGAGATCTGCCAGTACCCGAGGTCCGGTCCGTAGTACGTCTGATCGCAATTGGCCTGGACCAGCACGGTGCCGATCCCATTGGAGAATAGGACCGGGGCGTCGTAGGTGGTGATGTTGCGTATGAACCAGGGCGCGCAGAGGAGCAGTGAGGCGGCCCCGCAGAGGGTGTAGCGCACCACCTTCTCCCGCCATCCGAGCTGCGACCGCAGGAGGATCACGGCGGCGACCACCGGGAGGAAGAGTGCCAGCTCGGCACGGGTGAGGGCCGCCAGGCCGCCCACCAGGCCCAGCAGCAGAGCGGCGCATCGGGTGGGTTCCCGCCAGAAGCGGACACCGACCAGCATGGTCGCCGCGGCCATGGCGATGGCCGCCGTCTCGGCCATGAGCAGGCCGTCGTTGACCCAGATGAAGGCGTACCCGGCGGTGGCGGTCGCCGCCAGCAGGCCAACCCGTTCGGACCGGACCTCGCGACCCAGCAGGCCCATCAGGACGATGGCGGGGGTGCCCAGGGCGACCGACACCACCTGTTGCTGGAAGACCGTGGTGAACCCGAGGAAGGAGAAGGCACCCAGCAGCATTGTCCAGACGGGTGGATGCCCGGCGGTCGGCTCGAGGTGGCCGATCGGCGTCTCCACCACGATCTCTCCCGAGTCCAGGGGGACGACGTCGACGGCACCGAAGTAGTGGCGGAAGGGTTCGGGGAAGCCCAGGCCGTCGCTAAAGAGGTTGGATGCCAGGTGGTAGCCGGCAGCGTCACCGCTGAGGGGGTTGTCGGCGGCGATCAGGAACAGGTGGGCGAGGCGGACGAGGAGGCCCAGGACGGTGAGGGCGGCCAGTCGTCCGCCGAAGGTGGTGGGGAGCCGGAACGTGCTCCGCCGGGAACTCACCGTCCGCGGAGCCGGCCGTTGGCCCAACGGGCGACCGGTCCGAGCTGAGGTGTCCGGGTCGGATCCACCTCCGGAAGGTCCCGACCGGCGAGGGCCGCCGCCACCTCGCAGAGTGGGGGAGCCACCGGCTCCTCGAGGAGGCGACGAACCTTGCTCTCCATGCGTGACCGTCGCAGCCACGCGATCCGGCTGGCCAGCATGCCGATGTGGTCGTGCAGGTGGAACGCCTCGTCGGAGTCGAACTCCCAGGGATGGCAGTAGGCCCACAACGCCTCCTCCGGAGCTGCCCGCCGGAGGCCGATCCGACGGACTGCCGCCGGTAGCAGGCGGAGGTACGTGCCCCCCAGGTAGGGGATGTCCAGGCCGCCGAAGCCCACCATCGGGCACGGGAGCTCCAGCGGGCCGCCCGACCACCGGAACGGGCGTCGGGGCAGGCCGGCCCAGCCGTAGAGGGGGCTGGGTCCAGGCAGCACGCTGGATGAGTAGGTGAAACCGGCCTCGGCGATGAGGGGAACAGCCCAGGCCGACGCCGGGACCAGCGACATCATCGGGGCCCGGTAGCCGGAGACCTCCTGTCCGGAAAGGTCCTGGAGCAGGTTACGGCCCCGCCTGATGGCGGCGAGGAACTCCGCCGGTCGCTGCGTGGGAATCGGGACGTGGGACCAGGAGTGGAGTCCGATCTCGTGGCCTTCGCCGGCGGCCCGCCTGACCATCCCCGGCCGCCGCTCCGCCAGGTCGCCGACCACGTAGACCGATGCCCGGACATCGGCGGCGGCCAGCAGGTCGAGGACCTGGTGGGTCATGGTGACCACGCGTTCCGGGAGGTCGGGGGTGGGCCGGAGGTCCTCGACGTCCATGGTGATGGTGACGGCGGGGGGCATCAGGCGAGCCTATGTACAGCGGTCCGGCGGTCCCGGAAGCGGCGGATCGCCACCGCGGCCAGCAGCACGAGGACCACGTCCGTGGGGACCCTGTAGCGGGTCGCCCCGAGCGTGAGGGCGGCGACCAGGGTGCCGACCAGCGGGATGGCCAGGAGCGGTAGGAGTCCCTGGCCCCGTCGCCACAGCCACGCGGCGCCAGCCGCGGCGAGGGGAACCGAGGCGTAGAACTGCGCCAGGCCCAGGACCGAGAGCCGGAACTCCCGACCTTCCACGAGGATGTCGGCGCGCAACTGCTGGATCGGGGCGTAGACGCCCCAGAACCGTCCTACCCGCTTCGGGACCACGTGGGTGACGAGGCGGCCCGGATGGTCGGTCAGGTAGTCGAGGCCCCGCTGCCGGTACACGAGGTCGCGTTCGGATTCGTCTCCCGGCGTGCCGTCGCTGCGGAGTGGCTGGGGGAGGCCGCACTCGAATTCCCAGGAGCCCTGCTTGTCCCCGTAGTAGGTGGCGTCGCAGTTGGTCTGGGCCAACAGGATCCCGGTGCCGTTGGTGAGCAGCACGGGCTCCTCGAAGGTCCTCATGTTTCGGACCACCCACGGTGCCAGGACCGCTCCGGCTATCAGCCCGATGGTCGCGTAATGCATCAGCCGGCGTCGGTGGTCGATCCCGGGTGACCGCAGGACCGGCCACGCCAACACGGGCAGGGCGAGCAGCACCTCGGCGCGGACCAGGGCCGTCAGGCCGCCGACCAGGCCCAGCAGGAGGAGCCACCGTCGGTCGGGCGACCGCTGGACCAGGACGGCGCATCCCACCAGGAGGGCGGTTCCGGAGACCACCAGGCTCTCCGACATGACCAGGCCGTCGTTCAGCCAGAGGCATGCGTGGACGGCGGCCAGCGCTGCGGCGACCAGCCCGGTCCGGGGTCCGTCCAGCATCCGGCCGGCCCAGCCGACGGCGGCGATCCCGGCTGCCCCGACAATGGCCCCGAGCATCTGGTGGGCGGTCACGCCGGTGAAGCCCAGCATCGAGGCGAACCCGAGCACCACCACCCACAACGGAGGGTGGCCGGCGGTCGGTTCGACGTGACCGACGGGCAGCGCCGTGTTGGCCGTGGTCCCGATGGTCGAGGGATCGGCTGCGAACAGGTACTCCTGGGCGCCACCGTGGAGGTACCGGTAGGGCTCGGTGAAGCCCAGGCCGTCGGCGAGGAGGTTCGCAGCCTGGTGGTAGTAGACGCCGTCCCCGGACAGCGGGTCGCCCCGCTCGACCAGCAGGACGTAGGCCACCCGCAGGATGAGCCCCAGCGTGACGATGATCGAGAGCCTGCGGGCGAAGTCCCGGTCGCGTCTGGCCACCGCCTCGCCGGGGTGGGTGGAGGGGAGCGACACGGTCAGCTTCCGACAGCGTCGGTCGGCCGGAGCTCCTCGTGGTAGTCCTCCTCCACGTTCACCTGCCAGATGTCGTGCGAGGCTCCGAGCAGGTTCTCGACGGTCAGCATGGCGGTGTACATGGAGTGGTCCTGGTTGTTGTACCGGTGCATGCCGTTGCGACCCACCGGGTGGACGTTGCGCGCATGGGCTTCCAGCCAGTCCCGGAGAACCGCCACGTTGGCCTGGTAGTTGGCGTCGTACATCGGATACGCCTTCGCCATCCGGACCACGTAGCCGGCCTCGACACGGTCCGGGTCCAGGAGGCCGAGTCGCTCCATCTCTACCTTCCCACGCGACACCAGGTCCTCGTCGGTGGCCGTCCAGAGGTCGTCGCCCTCGTCGACGAAGTACTCCAGGCCCAGGCAGGTCCTTCCCTCCTTGACGAGGTGGGGCGACCAGCGGCCGAAGTTCTGGACCCGTCCGACCCGTACCTCCGGGGAGTGGATGTATATCCAGTTGTCCTCGAAGCCGTCCTCGTCGGGTATCACCAGCGCCACGGTGAGGAAGTCGCGGTAGCCGATGCCGTCAGCCGCCAGGCGCACGTGGTTGGGTATCGGCGGGTCCATGGCCAGGAGGAGGTGGGGGAGGGGCATCGAGGAGATGACGTGGCTGGCCGGGAACACGGCCGGGCCGTCGGGCCCGTCCGCCTCCACCTGGTGGGCCAGGCCGTCGGCGTGTCGAATGCGGCGGACCGGGTGCTCGAGGAGCACCTCGGATCCCTGGCCTACGACCAGCTCGTGGCACCGCTCCCACATCATCCCCGGTCCGTACCTCGGGTACTCGAATTCCTCGATAAGGCTGGTGATGTCCTTCTGGTTCCGGCGGGGCATCAGGGAGTTCAGGACGGCGCTGAACAGGGAGAGGTTCTTGATCCTCTGGGCGGCCCAGTCGGCCTGGATCTCGTCGGCGGGCACCCCCCAGACCTTCTCGGTGTAGGTCTTGAAGAAGGTGCGGTACAGGCGCCATCCGAAGCGGCTGGCGGTCCACCCCTCGAAGGAGGTGAGGTCGCGGGGCGGGCGGATCCGGACCCAGACGTAGGAGAGCACGCAGCGGACGGCCTCGAGAACACCCAGGTTGCGGAGGGCGTTCATGGCCCGCAGCGGGTAGTCGTAGAATTTGCCCTTGTAGAAGATCCGGCTCATGCGGGGTCGGACCAGGAAGTCGTCGGGCTCCAGGATCTCGTGCCAGAGGTCCGACACGGCACGGACCTTGGTGAAGAACCGGTGGCCCCCGATGTCGAAGCGCCAGCCGTCGCGTACGGCTGTTCGGCTGATGCCGCCTACGACCGTGTCGGCCTCCAGCACGGTGGCCAGGACGCCTGCCTTCCCGAGTTGGTAGGCGGCGGTCAGCCCTGCCGGCCCGGCGCCGACGATTACCGGCTGCAGGTGGTCGGGTGACGGTTCGCGGCGGGTGTACGGGGGCGTGCTCATCTGTGGGAGGGAGAGTCCGGACCGGCCTGGCGACGATCGGGCACGGACCGAGCGTACCGGACTCCTCCCGGGACCGAAGGTACGCTCCTGCGCCGTGGAGGAGGCCGCTCGGACCCGCTGGATCGTTGCCATGGTGGCCGTCGCCGTGGTCGGCGGGCTGGTGCTTCGCTTCCTTCCGGCGTCTCCCATGTGGCTGGACGAGGCGATCTCGGCCTCCCTGGCCGAGGAGGCCCGTCGTGGCTGGTCGCCCCTTGTGGAGGCCCTCCGACACGACGGACACCCGCCGCTCTACTACGTCCTTCTGGCCATCTGGACCACCGTGTTGGGCGACGGGGATGTGGCGGTCAGGTCCTTCTCCGGCGTCCTCGGCGTGGTCTCGCTGCCGCTGGTGTGGATGGTGGCCCGTCGCCACCTCGACCGTACGGGCGCCCTGCTCGCCCTTGGGGTGATGGCATCCAGCCCGTTCGCCATCCGGTACGCGACCGAGGCCCGGATGTACCTGCTGCTCCTGGTCCTACTACTGGCGGGACACCTCGTCGTCGTCCGTGCGTGGGCGTCACCGTCGACCGGCCGCCTCGCTGGGGTCGCGGCGGTCGCCGCAGCGCTGCTGCTCACGCACTACTGGTCGCTCTTCCTGATGGCGGTGGTCGGGGTCGGCCTCCTGTTGGTCGGACGTCGCAGGGACAGGGAGCGGGCATTCCGGTTGGCCGGAGCCCTTGCCGCCGGCGGCGTGGCCTTCCTGCCCTGGCTGCCGGTCTTCCTCGACCAGCTGGCCCACACCGGTACGCCGTGGTCGCCTGCGCCCCGCCCCACGGTGGTGGCAGCCCTCACCCTCGAGGCCTACGGGGGTGGTCGGGGCTCGGAGGCGCTGCTGGTCGCAGTCGTCCTGTCCGTCCTCGTCGTCCTCGGTGTCGGAACCCGTAGTGGCGCCTCCGGCGCACTGGTCGGCTGGACGGACCGGGGTTGGCTCCGGGTGGCCGTCGGCATCGGGCTGGCGACCATGCTGCTGGGAGCTGCCGTAAGCCTGGCCACCGACACCGCCTTTCAGGGGCGCTACGGGGTCTTTGCCCTGGTGCCGGTGGTCCTTGCTGCTGCAGTGGGCCTGCGGCACCTACCCGGTACCGGATCCGTGTTCGTCCTGGCGCTCCTGGTCCTCCTCTCCGGAGTCTCAGTGGCCCGCGAGCTTGGCCGGGACCGGACCCAGGTGGGGGTGGCTGCCCAGGCGATCCTGGACGATGGCGCTGCCACCGACGTGGTCGTGTTCTGCCCGGACCAGTTGGCGCCGGCAGGACACCGCCTGTTGGCCGATCGCTTCGTGACCCTCTCCCACCCGATGCTGGACGACGGTCGACGGGTCGACTGGGCGAACTACGCCAGGCGGAATGCGTCGGTCGACGTCGCCTCGGTGGCCGACGGGATCGTGCTCCGGGCAGGACATGGTGCCACGGTTTGGCTGGTCTGGATGGACGGGTACGAGACCATGGGTGGACAGTGCGGGGATCTCCGCCAGGCCTTGGTGGAACGCCTGGGTCGGCCCACGAAGGTGGTCCGTGCCGATGGCGATGCCTTCGACGATGCGGCCAACCTCTCGCGCTTCCCAGGTCGTCCGTGACCGGAGGTCGAGTCCGGCGGGCGAAAGACGACCTCCTTGTCGTCCTGCCCGCGTGGACGACGGCTCGGCTGCTGATCGCCGCGGCGTGGATCGCCGTCCACCTGGCGGGTGCCCGGGCGGACGGCGGTCCCCGACCGTCGACCCGCGGCCTCCTGGCATGGGATGGCGACTGGTACCAGTCGCTCCTCGTCCACGGCTACGACGGCGTGCCGACCGAGGGAGTGCGGTTCTTCCCTGGATACGTCCTGCTGGGACGCCTCGCCGACGCTCTCCTTCCCGGCGGGCCGGCAGTGGCCCTCATCGTGGTGGCGAACCTCTCGGCGCTACTGGCAACGCTGCTGCTGCATCGCCTTGTGATGGCCGAGACGGGTGACAGGGCCACGGCGCGTCTGGCGGTCTGGGCGCTCTCGCTGTTCCCGTCGGCATTCGTCCTTGCCTGGGCCTACGGGGAGGGCCTCTTCCTGGCTCTGGCGGTCGGCGTGCTCCTGTCGGCCCGACGGGAGAGGTGGTGGTTGGTGGCCCTCCTGGCGCTGGCTGCCGGGCTGGTCCGCCCCACGGGGGCCCTGTTGGCCGTGCCGGTCCTGGCAGCGGTGTGGCGCCCGTCCACGGGGTCCGGTCGGCTCCCTGAACGGATTGCCGCCGTGGCCGGCGGACCCATCGGTGTTGGCGTCTTCGTGTGGTGGGCCTCGGCGCACTTCGACCGGGCATTCATTCCGCTGAACGTGCAGCGAGAGCTCCGCGGCGACCCGGTGAACCCGTTCCGTCGGCTGCTGGACGGGGTCGGTGACCTGTTCGGGAGCGAGACGATGGGCGATGGACTGCACGTCCTTGCCGTAGCCGCCCTGCTGGTCCTCTTGGTCGCGCTGGTGCGGTCGTGGCCGCGACGCTACGGCGCCTTCGCCGCGGCGTGCCTCCTGGTGGCGTTGGCAGCCGACAACCTCAACAGCATCGAGCGCTATGCCCTGAACGGGGTGCCGTTCGTACTCGGGGTGGCCACCCTGGCCGCACGTCCCCGCCTGGGCCCGCCTGTCATGGTCGTCTCGGCGATGGCGATGGTGTCGCTGGCGGCCATGGCCTGGTGGGGGTCCTACGTCCCGTGATGCCACAGCTGGGACCGGACCACGGGCCGGCGGAAGCCGTACGAAAACGCGAAAGTGGCCCCGAGTAGCCTCCCGGCGAACCGGTCAACTCCTCGGAGCCACCTCGTCGTCTCACGTCCACCTGCCGAACCGTCCCGTCAGACGATCCGGACCCGGAGCCCAACCCCGAAGGGTCTGGCTCTGACCCGGAACCGGAACATCCGTCAACGCTCCGTTCCCGAACCCGACTCGACCACCGGTTCCCGACGGAACCCTGGTCAACCGTGCCACCCCTTCGCCCGACGGCTATGGAGCGACCCGATCGACTCGGCACCCCGATCCCAGCTCCACCATCGATCCACCCCGTCGCCCGTCGGCGGCGGAGTGACCGGCAGTGGTCCGGTTCCGGTCGGGGCCTCGTCCGGGTGGCCCGACGGTTCGCCCGAAGGCTCCTCGTCGTCCCGCCCGGCCTCGACACCCGTGTGCCGGTGGCCGAACCGCTGGTCCCTCTCGGGGCCAGCGTGGTTGCGGTCCTCCCCGAACACGTCTCGGGGGCTTCCCCAGGTTCTCGACCCTCCTCCCTCGACCGGAGCCTGAGCTCCTACCTCGGTCGGCTGGTCGGTTCTCCGGTTCCGGATCCCCTCGCCGTGTTCGGCGTGCACGCATGGTGGTCGTGTCCGGGCATCCGGATCAAGCGGATTCGGGGTATTCCCCAGTTCCGTGGCGGATTTCCCCAGAGGTTAGGTCCGGCGTCCACAGGACCGTCCACAGGAGGCCCCGAATTGGTGACTGAGTCCGGCGCCAGGTGGCCGGATGGGTGGGTCAGGTGACCAGGACCGCGCCCGCGAAGAGCGCCCCGAGAGCGGCCAGACCGCCCAGGGCCCCGGTGGCACCGCGCAGGGCGACGCTCCGGGTAGTGGCGTGGACGGCGGCCGCCACGCCGGAGAGTCCCACTAGCAGGAGCTTCACCAAAAGGGCGGTGAGATACCCGGTGTCCTTGTCGCCGATTTCGACGGCGAAGAGGCTCCAGATCCCGGTCACGACCGCCAACCCGAAGCAGGGCCATGCAACCCTGGCGAAGCGGACGGCAGCGATGCGTGGAACGTCGGGTCCGAGGGAGCGGAGCAAGGGCAGGAGGCCGACCATGACAATCTGGCCTCCGACCCACCCGGCCACGCCCAGGAGGTGGAGGAACACGCGGATGCTGTCGAGGTCGGCCATGGCGGCAGTCTGCCTGCTGTCGGGACATCGTCCAGCTCAGGTCGCCCAGTCCTCCCGTTCCACCAGGACGGACCGGAGCACGCTCGGCCGGTCGGTCATGATGCCGTCCACACCAAGGTCCAGGAGCCGGTGCATCTCGTCGGCGTCGTCGATGGTCCACACGTGGACCTGCAGGCCCTGGCCGTGGGCGTGGCGGACCAACCGGCGGTCGACGAGGGGGACGCCGGCCTGGCGTACCGGAACCTGGAGGCAGTCGGCGACCGGGCGCCCCGTGGGTATCCCCAGGCTGGCCAAGCGGACCCGGCCCACAGCCAGGGGCCCGGCCGACGTGCAGAGCCCCGGGCCGAGGAGGGCGCGGCATCGTGCGAGACGCCGATCCGAGAATGAACCCAAGCAGACGCGCCCGAGGGCGTCGTGGTCCCGCAGGACGGCGACGAGCGGATCGACCACCCGGTCATCCTTGGGGTCGATGTTGATCCGCACCCCGGGGAATTCGGAGAGCAGGTCAGCCAGGCGTGGGATCGGCTCCCTGCCGTCGATCCGGGCGTTGACGACCTCGGCCCAAGGCAGGTCAACGACGCGCCCCGACCGGTCGGTGACGCGGTCCAGGGCCTCGTCGTGGAAGGCGAGGACCACGCCGTCGGCCGTGGCGTGGACGTCGGTCTCGAGGTACCGGTAGCCGAGGCCCACAGCGTGCCGGAAGGCCGCCAGGCTGTTCTCGGGGTGCTGTTCGGTGCCGCCGCGATGGGCGAAGGCCAACGTCCCCGGATGGTCCAGGTACGGGTGGAGGTCCGGCTTGGGCATCGCCCCGACGGTAGTGCGAGGCTCGACAGCTCCCATAGCCACGCCAGGGGATCACGTCCCGGGGGCGCCACGCGGGCAGGTCGGTATGGTGGGTCGATGGCCCGCCGGACCAAGATCATCGCAACCATCGGACCAGCCTCCGAGGACGAGGCGACCCTGCGCAGGCTGGTTCGGGCCGGCATGGACGTGGCGCGACTCGGCCTGGCACACAACACGATCGACGAGGCAGCGGCCAGGATGGCGGACATCCGGCGTATCGCCGCACTGGAGGGTCGTTACGTCGGCATCCTCGTGGACCTTCCCGGGCCCAAGGTACGGGCGGCATCCTTCGGCACCGAGCCGGTAGTCCTGGTGGAGGACTCCCGCCTGGAACTCCGGGTGGGCAACCAGCGGAGCGATGCCTCGAACATCGAGGTGGACTACGAGGGCCTGCTTTCCGACGTGGGACCCGGCGACCGCCTGAGCATGGGCGACGGTCGGGTGATACTGGAGATACTGGACCACGGCGGCGAGTTCCTGACCGCCCGGGTGGCCCACGGAGGCGTCCTGAACGGCAGGCCGGGCCTGCACATTCCGTCGGACCGCCTGTCCATGCGGGCGCCGACCGCCGACGACCTCCTGGCCGTCGAGCGGTTCGTGGAGCTCGACGTGGACATGATCGCCCTCTCGTTCGTACGTTCGGCCGAGGACCTGGCACGGCTTCCGGTGGATCCACACCCGGCCGGCCCGATCATCGTGGCCAAGATCGAGACCCAGGCGGCCATCGACGACCTGCCTGCCATCATCGAGGCGTCCGGGGCCGTGATGGTGGCCCGGGGCGACCTGGGTAGCGAGTGCAGCATCGAGGAGCTGCCGATCCTCCAGAAGGAGATCATCCGACAGTGCATCGCCCTCGGGCGGCCTGCCATCACCGCCACACAGATGCTGGAGACCATGGTCACCAACCCTGAGCCGACCAGGGCCGAGGTGTCCGACGTGGCCAACGCGGTGTGGGACGGGTCCAGCGCTCTGATGCTCTCGGGGGAGACGGCCATAGGCGTGGATCCGGTGAACGTGGTCGCCACCATGTCGCGCATCGCGGAGCGGGCCGACCGGGCCTTCGACCACCGGGCCTGGATGTCCGAGCTGTCCGAGCTGCGGATGGCCGACACCGACGACCCGAACACCTCCATCACCGATGCGATGACCCAGGCCACGGCCAGGGCCGTCGACGTGCTGGGCATCGGCACCATCCTGTGCATCTCCGGAAGTGGCTTCACGATCCGCTCGATGGCACGGTTCCGCCCGTCGGCACGGATCCTGGGTCTCAGCGCCAATGAGCGCACCGTCCGCCAGCTGACACTCAGCTGGGGCACCGAGCCGCTCCACCTGCCCGAACAGGGAGACATCGCACTCCGGGTGGCTGCCGCACTGGAGGCCGCCCGAGACCGTGGTGACGTGGCGGTAGGCGAGTTGGTGGGCGTCCTGGCCGGCACCGACGTCCGGTCCCGCTCCACCAACGTCCTACGGATCGAACGGGTACCCGCGCGCTGATCCGATCCGCCGGTCAGGCGGCTGTGCAGTTGGGGTTCAGGTTGGCGGGGACCTTGACGGGTTGCCCGAAGACGGCGCAGGAGCAGTCGGCCGCGCAGTCCGCCAGGTTGACCCGTTGTTCCCAGAGTCCGATGGAGAGGGCCGCCAGGAGCACCACGACGAGGGCCCTGACGACGAGGCGTCGGATGATCCGGGCGGCCAGCACGAGGCCGATTACGGAAAGGACGATGGCCACACCGGTGGCCGCCCGCATCGCTTGGGGATCGGCCCATGCGGGAAGCTGGACGAGTTCGGGCAAGTCGATGCGGTCTAGGAACTCGGTGGGCACCGACCGAGGGTAGCGGTCCGGGGCCGGCGGACCGGGTCGGGTAGCCTCGCCGGCCATGACGATGGACAGGCCGATCGGCCTCTCTGGGACTGGCCCGCCGGAGACGATCCTGGGGCCCGAGCCTGCCGATGCCGACGATCGCCTGAGTGCCGCCGGAGAGGCCCCCGTGGCCGATCGACGGGCAGCGGTGGCTGGCGTCGTCGCTCAATGGCCGCGCCACCTCGAGGCATGGGCACGGTTGGGCGACCTCGGCCGAGACCCGGTGGAGTCCTACGCCTCCTACCGCGTGGCCTACCACCGGGGCCTGGACCGGCTCAGGCAGAGCGGCTGGCGCGGATCGGGCTACGTCCGGTGGACGCATCCGACGAACCGTGGGTTCCTGCGTGCTTTGGCAGGGTTGGCCCGGACGGCCCGTGAGATCGGCGAGACGGACGAGGAGGAACGCTGTGAGCTGTTCCTGCGACAGCTCGACCCCGCATGGCCCGCGGTGGACCCCCCGTTCGACGGACCGGCCTGAGCCGACCACGTGGCAGGACCGTCGCGCACCGCTGTAGGTGGGGCGGTCCTGGCCGGTGGATCCAGCAGGCGGATGGGCCGCGACAAGGCGTTCCTGGAGGTGCGGGGGCACCCCATGGTGGCAGCGATCGTACGGGTGCTGGAGGCCGTGGTGGGCCCGGGGGTCGTGGTGGTGGGCGGCGATGAACCGCGGATACGGGACCTCGGGCTCCTCCGGATTCCCGACCTCCACCCGGGGGCCGGCCCGCTCGGCGGCATCCTCACGGCCCTGGGCCACTTCCGGGAGCTGTGCGACCACGTCGTGGTCCTCTCCTGTGACCTCCCGGGGGCGTCGGCGTCGAGCGTGAGGACCCTGGCCGACGCGGCCGGGCAGGCACCGGGAATCCTCGTGCCGGTGCTCGAGGGTCGACGGCAGTGGATGCACGCCTGTTGGCCGGTGGCCGCCCTACCGGCGTTGGAGGCGGCATTCGCCACTGGGGAGAGGGCACCGCGCCGGGCCCTCGGCGGCCTGTCCGTGGTCGAGGTCGTTGGGCTGGACCCGGCCTCCCTACGGGACGCGGACCGACCAGGAGACCTCGACGAGTCGGGACGACAGGACCGGTAGGGTGCCCGACGGCGCGGGTAGGGCGCCCGACCTGGGAGTGGATTCATGGACGTGCCGGAGATCGGAGTCGAGGAGTTGGAGCGCCGCCTCGCAGCGGGAGCGACGCTCATCGACGTACGGGAGCCCGACGAGTACGCACAGGTCCGGGTGCCGGGCGGGATCCTTGTTCCCCTGCAGACCGTTCCCGATCGTCTCGCCGACGTACCGACCGATGGGACGTTCTACGTAATCTGTGCCAAGGGCGGTCGGAGCCGGGAAGCGGCGGAATTCCTCATCACCGAGGGGCGCGATGCCGTCAACGTCACCGGTGGCACCACGGCGTGGGTCGAGGCCGACCTCCCCACCGACGCGGGGAGCCCGGCCTGAACCGGCAACCCGATCCGGCTCTCCGCCTGCTGACGAACCAGGCGGAGTTCGACGACCTGATCGCGACCCTCGCGGGCAGGGCACGCATAGCGGTTGACACCGAGTTCCACCGTGAGAAGACCTACTTCCCCAGGGTCGCCCTGATTCAGGTGGCCTGGGAGGGCGGCCTCGCCCTCATCGATCCCCTTGAACTGGACCTGGCGCCCCTCGCCGGGTTGGTGGAGTCGGATCTGCTCGTCGTGATGCACGCTGCTGGCCAGGACCTCGAGGTCTTCGACCGGGTGTGTGGGGCCGTGCCCCGACACCTCTTCGACACCCAGCTGGCGGCCGGCTTCATGGGCATGTCCTCACCCTCGCTGGCATCTCTCCACGAACGCGAACTCGGTCTCCGACTGCCCAAGGGGGATCGGCTGACCGACTGGTTGGCCCGGCCGCTGAGCCGGTCGCAACTGGAGTACGCGGCATCCGACGTGGCGCACCTGCTGGAGATCCACGATCGGCAGATCCGGAGGCTGACCGATGACGGCCGGCTTGCGTGGGCGGAGCAGGAGTGCCGCGACATGCTTGAACGGGAGCGTGGACGGCGTGTGCCGGAGGACGCCTGGCAGCGGATCAAGGAGGCCAGGCAGTTGAGGGGCAACGCCCGGGACGTGGTCCGGTCGGTGGCCGCCTGGCGCGAGCGGCGCGCGGCCGAGATCGACATACCGGTCCGCCATGTCCTTCCCGACCTAGGGGTGGTGGCCGTTGCGCAACGGGCGCCGAAGGGGGTCGGGGATCTGAAGGGGGTGCGGGGCCTCGACGGCCGGCACCACAAGGGTGTGGTAGCCGAGGGGATAGTCGCCGCCGTCGCAGAAGCACGGAACCTTCCGCCGCTGGTGGTCGACCCACGGCGGGCTGGTGGTGGCCGTGACTTCCGCGCTGGCGTCACCCTGGTCTCTGCGTGGGTGGCGCAGTTGTCCCGTGACCTCGACCTGGATCCGACGCTGGTCGGTACCCGTGGCGACATCGAGGCGCTGGTACGTGGGGATGAGGGTTGCCGGATGGCCACCGGATGGCGCCATGAGATCGTGGGCGGACCGGTCGACGACCTCCTGAGTGGACGGGCGTCTCTAGCGTTCGACGGTAAGGGCGGACTGCTGCTGGAGCCAAGGGGGCCCTGACCCGTCGTTAGGTCGGCCCGCCGCCCGCGTCCCGTGTTCGGCGGTCTCCGTCGGTAGGCTGCGGGATCGATCGCTGACGACATCCGACCTGGAGGGTCCACGGTGAAAAAGGGCCGACACCGCCGCTACGAGGAAGCAAGGGCGTTGAAGCAGAATCAGGACCTGGACCTGGATTCGATCTTCGACAGCCTCGAGATCGGGGACCGGGAGGTCGACGGGGATTCCACGGACTTCGACAAGTGGGCCGACGAGAACGAAGACGGCGCCGACGAGGCGCTGGAGGAGTCCAGCGAGACCGCCTGACGTCCGGTCTCAGGAGGCCAGGCGATCAGCCGCCCGTCTCCTCCAGGATCTCGTCCAACTTGAGTATGTCGTCGGCCGAGAGCATGCCGATGAAGGCACCCTCGACGTCGGTGACGGCCAGCACGTCCACGTCGGCCTTTTCCATCGCCACGATGGCGTCGCGCAGTGACCACGAGGGTCTGGCTGCCGGTTGGTCGCCGGCGAGGATGGAGCCCACGGTCGTGTCGTCCCACTCCGAGCGTTCGATATTCGACACCTCGGTGAGGCTGATCATCCCCAGGTAGTCGACGCCGTCGACGACGGCAACCGATCGCTCCCGTCGACCTAGGACGTGCAGGTACATGAACTCGGCGACCGTGGCGTCGGGAGGCACCGTCAGGACGTCGGTGTCCAGCGCCGATGTGACTGGCAGGGTGAAGCGTCGCTCCAGGTGGCCGAGGCGCACGCTGTGCTGGTGCTCGGCGACCGAGGACTTCCCGGCCACCAGCTGGCTGACCGCGGCGGCCACGAGCGCCGGGACCACGAAGGAGCCTCCGGTCGACTCGGCCACGAACATCACGGCTGAGATCGGGGCGCGGTAGCCAGCTCCCAGGAAGGCGGCCAGACCGAGCGTCGGGTAGAGGCCCGGCCGGTCGGACTCCAGGAGCTGGCCGGTGAACTGCCCCAGGATTACGCCCTGAACGGCGAGAGGGATGAACAGCCCACCCACGCCACCGGCCGCCAGGGTGACGATGGTGGCTGCCAGGCGGAGTCCGAACAGGAGGGCGATCAGGCCGAGGCCGTTGGACGGGTTGACCACCCAGTCCATGGCCTCGAAGCCGGGGCCGATGGTCAGGGGGGCATCGAAGGCCAGGTCGGCAGCGAAGGCCAGCCCGGAGAGGGCGGCGCCGCCGAGCAGGACGCGTGCTACGAAGTTCTCGGTCCTGGACTGCGCCTTGGCCCAGCGCACCAGCCATGCCATGGAGCGTCCACCGAGGCCAGCGAAGATGCCCAGCAGCAGGGCCCCGAACACGTCATTTACCTCCACCGCGGTGAACAGCGATGCGAGGTCGTCCGCCTCGAACCACACGATCCTCTCGGAGGAGGCGACGGCGAGTTCCTTTATGTTCAGCCCGATCCGGTTCACGGGATCGGTCAGGAACGGGATCACCGCTTCGTGGCCGATGAGGTTGATGTAGACGACGTAGCTGGTGGCCGCCGCCAGCAGGGACGGGAGTAGGGCCCTGCGGTTGACGTCGTCGCGGTAGGGGGCCTCGAGGGCGAAGAGGACCCCGGTCGCCGGTGCCTTGAAGACGGCAGCCACGCCGGCGGCGGCTCCGGCAGTGAGGAGGATCTTGACGTCCTCGCGCCGGAGCCAGCGGCGGAAGCGGTTACGGGCGGCCAAGCCCAGCGAGGATCCGGCGTAGATCGACGGGCCCTCAAGGCCCAGGGAGCCACCCAGGCCGATGGTGGTCACCCCGGCTAGGAGCTTCAGCGGAAGGTCCCGCAGGGGTAGGCGGGGTGTCCGGTCATGGAACGCCCGGTTGAACTCGTCCGACGTGGCCGGAGTCAGGCCGCGTCCCGCATAGTGGAGGATCAGGGTGGCCAGGATGAGCCCCACGGCGGGGGCCAGGGCGATCTGCCAGAGCGGGCGTTGCAGTACCCGGTCCAGCAGGAGGGTGGCCGAGACGTACTCGAAGCCAGCGATGAGTACGGCGACCACGCCGCCGGTGGCGATGGAGAGAGCCAGCACCGGGGTGTCGCCACGTGTGGCGATGCTGCGGAGCCGATTCACGGGGTTCTTCCTACACCCTCGGGAGAATGGATCCTCGGACGCTACGGGTCGAACCTGCCGGGTGTCCCGCCCGTGGTCCTCGAGGGGCAGACTGCTCCCATGCGCAGGCCGTGGAGACGATCACCGGATCCACTGGTACGCGAGTTGGTCGACGCCCTGGACCGGGACCGGGTCCAGGTAGGCGAGGTGGCCAGGCGCTTGTACAGCCGGGACGCGTCGGTGATTCGGGGCGGGCGGGCCGGGGTGATCTGCTTTCCCGAATCCACCCGGGAGGTCTCGGCGTGTGTGGTGGCGGCGGTCGCCCACGGACGGGCATTCGTGGCCCGCGGCGCCGGTACCGGGCTGACCGGGGGCGCGGTGCCGTGCGACGAGCCGGTCATGGTGGTCATGACCAGGATGAACCGGATCCTGGAGGTCGACGCGCAGCGACGCCTGGCCTGGGTGGAGCCGGGGGTGGTGAACCTGGACCTGAGTCGGCACCTGGCGGGCACCGGGCTGCACTTCGCCCCCGATCCGTCCAGCCAGCAGTCCTGCACGATCGGCGGAAACGTGGCCAACAATTCGGGTGGTCCGCACTGCCTGCTCTACGGCGTGACCAGCGCCCACGTACTGGCCGTGGAGGTGGTGCTCCCTGACGGCGAGGTTGTGGTTCTGGGCGACGAGGACGGCGATGCCGCGGGCTACGACCTCCGTGGTGCCTTCGTAGGCGGCGAGGGCACCCTCGGAATCGCCACACGGATCTGTGTCCGACTCACCGAGGACCCGCCCGAGGTGGCGACCCTGCTCCTCGACTTCACTGACGTTGGAGCGGCAGCGGAGACGGTCAGTGCCATAATCGCAGAGGGGATCGTGCCGGCGGCGCTCGAGATGATGGACCAACGGGTGGTCGAGGCCGTCGAGCCGTTCGTGAGGGCGGGTTACCCGATGGACGCCGCGGCTGTGCTCATCGTGGAGTTGGACGGGCAACCGGCCGGCGTGGCCGACGAGATCCGCCGGATCAACGGCCTTGCCCATACCTATGGTGCCCGGTCGGTGCGGGTGGCTGCCGATGAGGATGAGCGGGAACGGATCTGGAAGGGCCGCAAGAGTGCCTTCGGCGCTATCGCCGTCATCAAGCCGGACTACTACCTCAACGACACGGTCATCCCCAGGACGAAGCTGGCGGAGGTAATCGCCCGCATCTACGAGATCGTTGACGAGCAGGACCTGATGGTGATGAACGTCTTCCATGCGGGAGACGGGAACCTGCATCCCCTTATCGTCTTCGATGCCAGGGAGGAGGGGGTGATGGAGCGGGTGCTCGCTGCCGGAGAGGAGATCGTCCGCGTTTCGGTGGCGGTTGGGGGCGTGTTGTCGGGTGAGCATGGGATCGGGCTGGAGAAGAAGCGGTTCATGCCACTGCAGTTCAGTCCGGCGGACCTGGAGGCCCAGCAGCGGCTCCGAACGGCGTTCGATCCGGCCGGAATGGCCAACCCGGCCAAGGTGCTGCCCTCCGGGGCCTCGTGCGGCCACGTGACCAGCCTGGGACGCGTCCCCGAGGGCATGTGGATATGACTCCCGTGGACTACCGGATGGAGGCCTTTCGCGGGACCGTGGGGATCTCCGGCCCGGTGTGCGTGCGTGGGGGAGGCACCCGCTGGGGACTCGGCGGTGGTGCGGCCGGTGCCAGGGAGGTCTCGGCACCGCTGGGGATCCTGGCCCTGGAGCCGGCGGAGATGACGGTGAAGGTCGGTGCGGGGACGCTCCTGGCCGACTTGGCCGATGCGTTGGCCGATCACGGGCAGGAGGTGGGGATCGACGGGCCTCTGGGATCCACAGTGGGCGGTGCCCTGGCGGTGGGGCGTGGCCCCCTGCGGCGACGAAGGGTCGGGGCCGTTGCCGATGTCCTGCTCCAGGCGGACTGCGTCGGAGCCGACGGGGCGACGTTCACCGCAGGAGGGCCGACCGTGAAGAACGTGACCGGCTACGACCTCTGTCGTCTGCTGGTGGGCTCGCTGGGAACCTTGGCCCTGTTGGGAGTCGTGATCCTGCGAACCCGCCCCCTGCCGGCCCGTATCGTCTGGATGGGTGGAGAGGTCGAGCCCGACCGGGTCCTGAGTGAGACCTACCGGCCGGCCTGCGTGCTCTGGGACGGCGCCCGTACGTCGGTCCTGCTGGAAGGCCACGCCGAGGATCTGGAGCGCACGGCGGGACGGCTGGCCCGGTTGGGCATGGCGGGGATGGATCCACCGGACCTTCCGGTGGGGCGTGGGAGGTGGACCGGCCACCTACCGTCGGGCGGCGTGCTCGAGGTGGGAACGGGAGTGGTGCACCAGCCCCTGGAGGGAGCGCCGCCCACGGTGGACGACGGTGTCCGCGCACTGGGTGCCCGCATGAAGGCGTCCTTCGATCCGACGGGGCGCCTCAACCCGGGCCGGGATCCCTACGGGGCGGTGGCATGACCGCGTCCGGCCAGCTCGGCCTGCGGAGTGACGCCCTGGCGGCCTGCGTGCAGTGCGGCCTGTGCCTTCCCCACTGTCCGACCTACCGGGTCACCGGCGACGAGAGCCGGTCGCCGCGTGGCCGTATTTCCCTCATGGGCGCAGCGGAGTTGGAAGGTGCTCCGATGGACGCAGAGTGGCTGGACGCCATGTCCACCTGCGTGCAGTGCCTTGGCTGCGAGACGGCCTGTCCGTCGGGCGTGCCCTTCGGCGAACTCATCTCGATGACCCGCGCCGCCATGGTCGAGCAACGGCCCGCTCCGTGGAGGCTCCGACTGGGCCTCGGGCTCCTGGGCCGACCGCGCCTGCTCCGGTGGGGGAGCCGCCTCCTCGCCGTGGTACAGCGCCTCGGGATGTTCAGGCGGACGGGGCTGTTCCCGGCCCGGCTCCCACTGCGTGGTGGCCGACGACGGTCGCCTGTGGCCGACGCCGACCTGCTGCTCTTCACCGGGTGCGTGATGGACGCCTGGCAGCCGGAGGTGCACGACGCCGTGGAGGACGTGCTGCAGGCGTCCGGTCGGACCGTGGATCGGACCGGTGACCGTGTCGGGTGCTGCGGCGCGCTCCACGAGCACGCAGGCCTCCACGACGAGGCTTGCAGCCGCGCCGAGGCGGTCATGGCCACTCTTCCTGGAGATCGTCCGATCCTCGTGGACTCGGCGGGTTGTGGTGCGGCCCTGAAGCGGTACGGCACGCTGCTGGGGACGGCGGCGGGCACTGCCTTCTCGAGCCGTGTGTTCGACGTCCACGAGTGGTTGGCGGCGAATCCGGAGGCCCTGCCGAGGCCCGGAACCCGGACGGACGAACCCATGGTGGTCCACGATCCCTGCCATCTCCGGCACGTCCAGGGGACCCACGGCGCGGTCCGTGACGTCCTCGGGCCCTACGTTCCGCTGGTGGAGCTGGACGACGAGGGCCTGTGTTGTGGGGCTGGGGGAGCATTCTCGATGCTGGAACCGGGCCTGGCCGGCGAGGTACGCGAGCGCAAGGTGGCTTCGATAGGCCGGGCCTTCCGGCGATCGGGCGCGCGGACGGTGCTCAGCGCCAATCCCGGCTGTGCGACGTACCTCGCAGCGGCGGGCATCGAGGTCCGACATCCCATGGAAGTGGTTGCCGAGGCCCTGGAGGCTTCCCATGACCGATGAGTTCCTGGAGATCAGGGTCCGCCTGGAGGCCATCGCCGAGGAGCTGGCCGACCTGGCCATCCTGCGCCTGCGGGAATCGATCGACGCCGGTGGAACCGAGTTGCCGCTGGACGAACGGCGGATCACCCGGGCACGTCGGGCCGTCGAGAAGGCCGCCCACCTGCTCGACGAGCCGAATGCCGGGGGCTGGTGAGGCGCCGCGTTCCGACGAGCCTGTCGGCGGTCAGGCGCTGACGACGGGTATGAGGGTCCGACCGTCGTGCTCCCTGAGCACCGGGAGGCGGTGGCCCCGGTCCACCCGGCCGTAGAGGGTGGTCCGTTGGGCGAGGGTGCGACCCAGGGGCTTGACGATGCCGAGCAGGTCGTCCTCGCAGACCTGCTGGCCGTGCTGTGCTCCGGCAGCCCGGGAAATGTTCTCGTCCATGAGGGTTCCGCCGAGGTCGTTGACCCCGGCCTGCAGCAGCTGCGTCACCCCGTCGAAGCCGATCTTCACCCAGGAAGCCTGGATGTTGTCGATCAGCCCGTGGTACGCGATGCGGGCCACGGCGTGCATGAGCAGGTTCTCCCGGAACGTCGGGCCCCGACGGGCCTTCCGCTGGAGGTAGATGGGAGCGGCCATGTGTACAAACGGCAGACCGACGAATTCGGTGAAGCCGCCTGTCTCCTCCTGGAGGTCACGGCACCGGAGCAGGTGGCGGACCCAGTGCACCGGTCGTTCGATGGACCCGTACATGATCGTGATGTTGGAGGCGATTCCGACCCCGTGGGCTGTGCGGTGTGCCTCCAGCCACTCGTCGGTCGTGATCTTGTCAGGACAGAGCTCGGCCCGGATCCCGTCGTCCAGTATCTCGGCGGCCGTGCCGGGCAGGGACCTCAGCCCGGCCTCCTTCGCCCGCCTCAGGTAGTCGGCCAGCGGTTCGCTCAGCCGCCGGGCGCCTTCGGTGACCTCCAGGGCGGTGAAGCCGTGGACGTGGATGTCGGGGACTGCTTCGCGGACGGCCCGGGTGACGTCGATGTAGTAGTCGCCGTCAAAGTCGGGATGGATTCCACCTTGCAGGCAGACCTCGGTAGCCCCCATCCGGGCGGCCTCGGCGGCCCGTGAGGCGATCTCGTCCATCTCCAGGAGGTACGGGGTTCCCCGGAGGTTGAGGGACAGGGGACCCTTCGAGAATCCGCAGAACCGACACTTGTAGGTGCAGACGTTCGTGTAGTTGATGTTCCGGTTGGCCACCCAGGTGACCGTCTCGCCGACGGCCCGGCGCCTGAGCTCGTCTGCCACCTCGGCCACGGCCGCCACCTCCGGGCCGCGGGCTCCGAACAGGGCCAGCAGCTCGTCGTGGTCCGCCTGCTGACCGTCCATCACGCCGTCGAGTACCTCGCGCACCTGGCCACGGGCCGATGCCTTCGCCGGAACGAGGATCATCGGGCTGGTCGGGCTGCCGGAGTACCAGGCGGTCGAGCGGTGTCCGACCTGACGGACCTCGGCCCCGTCGGCAGCCGTCACCTTCTCTATCTCCTCGGGGAAGACGGCCCCCGGGTCGTCCCGTCCCAGGCCCTCTGCATCGCTCCGGTCCATCACCGGGAACCGGAGGTCCGCGTGGATCCACCGGGCGTCGTCCCGGACGTACTCGGGGTAGACGGTCAGGCGGGGGGCCAAGGTGAAGCCCCGTGCTTCGGTGACCTCCCTTAGGCGGTCTAGCTCAGGCCAGGGTCGTTCGGGGTTGACATGGTCGGCGGTTACCGGCGAGACGCCACCCCAGTCGTCGATGCCGGCGTTCAGGATCGCGCCGAAGTCGTCCGACAGGTTGGGTGGGGCCTGGAGGTGGATCTCGGGCGGGAGGATCAGGCGGGCGAGGGCGATGGCTTCGAGGTACTCGTCGGTCGGGCAGGGCGGTGTCGCGTGCATCGCCGTGCCCGGCTTGGGCAGGAAGTTCTGGACTATGACCTCCTGGACGTGTCCGTGGCGGCGATGCGATACGGCTATGGCCTCCAGGGCTGCGATGCGGTCGGCACGCCCCTCGCCGATCCCTACGAGGATTCCGGTGGTGAACGGGATCGCCAGCCGACCGGCCGCCTCGAGGGTCTCGAGACGCCGCTCCGGGTCCTTGTCTGGGGCACCGCGGTGGCAGTCGAGGTCCGGACGGAGCGACTCCACCATCATCCCCTGTGAGGGGGCGACGCTCCGGAGGGCGGCGAGCTCGCCGGCGTGCAGGGCACCGGCGTTGGCGTGGGGGAGGAGGCCGGTCTCGGCGACCACCAGCCGGGCCATCTCGGCCAGGAGGTCCAGCGTCGTGGCGTGCCCGTGGCGGTCCAGCCAGTCGGCGGCCACCGGATAGCGGAGTTCCGGACGCTCTCCGAGGGTGAAGAGCGCTTCGTGGCAGCCGGCAGCCGCCCCACGGCGGGCGATCTCCAGCACCTCTTCGGTGGACATGTACGGCGACCGGAGCCGGGCTGGCGGCTGGGCAAAGGTGCAGTAGCCGCAGCGGTCCCTGCAGAGCATGGTGAGCGGGATGAACACCTTGGGGCTGTAGGTGATCCGGGTGCCGTGGTGGGCGTCGCGGACCTCCCTGGCCGCAGCGAGTAGGTCCTCGCCGTGCAGGTCGTCGTATGGCCCGGTCATCGATCGGCTCCTGTTGTCTCGGTCGCACGTCCCGGTCCCGGGCGGCTGCGGATGTGGTGGGGTCCGACCGGCTCGTGGCAGGCGGGACAGGAGACGGCCTGGTCGAGCGGCGTGCCGCAGGCGTCGTGGACCAGGAGCGTGGGAGGCCCGTCGACGGCGTACCACCGGTCGCCCCAGTGCATCAGGGCCACCAGCGCCGGGGAGAGGTCGGCTCCCTTGGTGGTCAAGTGGTACTCGTGACGAACAGGTCGATCCTGGTAGGGCACCCGGTGCACGATCTCCAGGTCGACCAGGCGCTGGAGCCGGTCGGTCAGGAGGTTTCGGGCGATTCCGAGGTCCTGGTGGAGGCGTTCGAAGCGGCGTACTCCGCGGAAGAGGTCCCGGAGGATGAGCAGGGTCCAACGGTCGCCGACCGCCGCCAGGGTGGCTGCGATGGAACAGCCGTCGGTGGTGGCGTCGTTGGACATGGTCGGAGCGTAGCAGTCAGTTGCGAAATGAAACGCACTTCGTCCCGGGGTCCCGAGCAGGCTGTCAGAACGAGTTGGTCAGAAGGTTGAGGCCTTCGCTCCCAGATCGGCCAACAGGTCGTCGAAGGAGGCCACGAATGCGGCCACGCCCTCGTCCTCGAGGACACGGGAGACTTCGGCCAGGTCGACACCGACGTCGGAGACCGCCCGTAGCACGCCGTGGGCGGAGTCGGGATCGGCGTCGATGGTCCGGGCGACCGTACCGTGGGCCTCGAAGGCCTCCAGGGTCGCATCGGGGAGGGTGTTCACAGTGTCGGGCCCGATGAGCGTGTCGACGTACAGGGTGTCGGGATAGGAGGGGTTCTTGGTCGACGTGGAGGCCCACAGTGGCCGCTGCACCCGTGCTCCGCGCTGGACGAGGGAATCCCAGCGCGGGCCTCTGAACACCGTTCTGAACATGTCGTAGGCGACCTGGCCCTGGGCCACCGCAGCACGTCCCCGCAGGGAGAGTGCCTCAGGGCCACCCAGCACGTCGAGGCGTCGGTCGATCTCGTTGTCGGTGCGGCTGATGAAGAACGACGCCACCGAGGAGACCCCGGAGAGGTCGCCCGGGCAGGACTCCAGGCCCGACACGTAGGCCTCCATCACCTCGCGGTAGCGGTCCAGCGAGAAGATGAGGGTGATGTTGATGCTTCGGCCCTCCGAGATCATCCGGTGGATAGCCGGGATGCCCTCGGCGGTGGCCGGGATCTTCACGTAGAGGTTCGGCCGGTCGATGCGCCCGTGTAGCTCGCGGGCCGCTGCGATGGTGCCCCCGGTGTCCGTGGCCAACCGGGGATCCACCTCCACGGAGACGTAGCCGTCGAGGCCGTCCGAGGACTCGTGGACCGGACGCAGGATCTCAAGGGCGTCCATGATGTCGCGGACCACGAGCTTCCAGTAGCTCTCCTCGACGCTGGCGCCCTCAGCCGTGAGGGAACGGAGCTGTTCGTCGTAGGCGTCGGTGCCCGTCATGGCCTTCTGGAAGATGGACGGGTTGGAGGTGATCCCGCGTGCCCCGCGGTCGACCCAGCCCTGCAGTTCGCCAGAGACGATCCAGCTGCGCTTCAGGTTGTCCAGCCAGGGACTTTGGCCCTGTTCGGAGTAGAGGTCGTGGAGTCGGCTCATCGCGGTCCCCCGGGTCGGTCCAGGAGCGATTCTGCGGCAGCCACCACGGCGTCCGGGGTGATCCCCAGCTCGGCCATGGCCCGTTCGCCTGGTGCCGAGGCGCCGAACCGGTCGATGCCCACGCTCCGGTCGGCCCACCGCGCCCATCCGAAGGTCACGCCAGCCTCCACGGAGAGGGTGGGGACCCCATCGGGGAGGACGCTGCAGCGGTAGTCGTCGGCCTGCTCGGCGAACAGTTCCATGCACGGCATTGACACCACCCGGACCGCCCGCCCTGCGGCGGTCAGCGTTGCCGCAGCGTCCAGAGCGACGGACACCTCGCTGCCGGTGCCGATCAGCACCACTTCCGGGACACCGTCCGAATCGGCCAGCACGTAGGCGCCGCTTGCGACGGCGGCGTGGTCGGTGGTCCCTTCGAGTACCGGTACGTCCTGGCGGGTGAGGAGGAGGGCTACGGGCCCGTGGCTCTCCACAATGTGGCGCCAGACGGCGGCGGTCTCGTTGGCATCGGCCGGGCGGAAGACTTCGATGCCCGGTATAGCGCGGAGCGCTGCAACATGCTCGACGGGCTGGTGGGTGGGTCCGTCCTCGCCGACCCCTACGGAATCGTGGCTCCAGACGAAGACCGTCCGAGCCGAGCTCAGGGCGGCCAGGCGGACCGCGCCGCGCATGTAGTCGCTGAAGACGAGGAAGGTGCCGTTGACCGGGCGTATTCCACCATGGAGTGCCATGCCGTTGGAGATGGCGCCCATGGCGTGCTCGCGAACCCCGAAGTAAAGCTGGCGTCCCTCGGGGCAGTCAGGAGCCTGGACGCCATGGTCCCTGATGGTGGTGCCGGTGTTGCCGGTCAGGTCGGCTCCGCCGCCCATCAGGCCGGGGACCACGTCCAACAGGGCCTGCAGGCAGGCGTTGCTGGCCTTCCGGGTGGCCACCGCACCGCCGGCATCCCAGGTCGGTAGGCGGTCGGCCCACCCGTCGACACCCCCGCCGGCCTGAGCCGCGTCCCATGCGGCGCGGTCGCCGTCGAATGACGCCAGGCGTCCCTCCCAGGCGGTACGTGCCGAGGCCCCCCGACGCCCGGCGCTCCGATACTGCTCCAGGACCCGATCCGGGACCCAGAAGGACTCGTCCTCCGGAAGGCCCATGCGGCGCTTCGTCTCGGCGATGCCATCGTCGGTCAGCGAGTAGCCGTGGGCGGCCGGGTTGTCGACGTCCGGGGAGGGATGCCCGATGTGGGTCCGGAGCACGACGAGCGAGGGTCGGTCTCCGACGGCCATGGCGCTGCGGATGCCGCCTTCGATGGCGTCCAGGTCCTCAGCGGCCTCGCCGAGGTCGACCACGTGCCAGCCGTAGGCCCGGAAGCGTGCCGGGGCATCGTCCGAGAGGGCCAACTCTGCCGGTCCGTCGATGGTCACGTGGTTGTCGTCGTAGACGGCGACGAGGCGCCCCAGTCCCTGGTGGCCGGCCAGGGATGCCGCCTCATGGGAGATGCCCTCGGCGAGGTCGCCGTCCCCGCAGATGGCGAAGGTGTGGTGGTCGGTCAGCCCTGAACCGAATCGGGCCCGGAGGTTTCGCTCGGCGATGGCCATGCCGACGGCGTTGGCGAGGCCCTGGCCGAGCGGACCGGTGGTGACCTCGACCCCCGCCGTGTGGCCCGCCTCAGGGTGGCCAGGGGTGGCGGAGCCCCACTGCCGGAAGTCCCTGAGGTCGTCCAGGGTCAGGCCGTGACCGGTCAGGTGGAGCATGGAGTACAGCAGGATCGAGGCGTGTCCGGCCGAGAGGATGAAGCGGTCGCGGTCGGGCCACGACGGGTCGGCGGCGTCGTAGGTGAGGATCCGCGTCCAGAGCACGTGGGCCAGTGGCGCCAGGGCCATGGCGGTTCCCTGGTGCCCGGACCGTGCGGCGTGGGGTGCGTCCATGGCCAAGCCCCGGATCACGTCGATCGCGAGTGCTTCGACGTCGCCGTCGAAGCCCGATCCGGTGGGCTCGGCGTCCGTCATGATCCCACCACCGCGTCGGCCCCTGCTCGATTACGTCGACGGGCACCCTAACCGCGACGGCCGTCGCTCTAGGCCACCTGACCGGACCCGTCCGGAGGCATTTCGGAGGCCCCGGTACCCAGCAGGAGCGCCGAGGCGGTGAAGCCGTGGAGGTGGTGTCGGCGTCCTACCGGACCGATCTCACCGGCGCAGAACATGCCGGCCACATCGGTCGTTCCCAGACCGTCCACGAAATGGCCCGCATCGTGGCCGGGGGTGCCGAACAGGTGTCGTCCCCGACCGTTGCAGGTGAAGACCAGGGCGCTCTCGGCCCGGTGGGGGCGAAGTCGTGCGGCAAGGTCCCGGGTCGCCGCTCCGGCATCCCGGACCTGGAACTGGAGGGTGGTTCCGACCTCGACCCGCTCGCCGATGGCCACCGTCCCCGACCCCCGGTCGGCCCCCAGGACGGGTCTGATGAGGAAGTCGCCGGCGGCGAAGGCCGACAGGTGCTCGTCGATGACGATCCCCACGTGGAGTCCGCGGCGAAGGCGGTCCCGGGTCGCCTCGTCGACGCCGGACACCACCTCCTCGAGGCGCTCAAGGGCCGGACGGCCGCCCAGGGTTCGGACCAGGTTTCCCTCCACGCTGGTCACGACGAACGGATCGCCCACCGGGCGGCACCCCTGTGCCACCACGGGCAGGGCTCCGAGCCCCGGCGGCAGGACCACGGCGACGGCGCCGTCGGAGAATGCCTCGCCGTCGAGGAGGAGCCTGTTGCCGCCGCGCCGTCCTGCTGCCGAGGCCAGGCCGCCCACCGCCGTGAGGGCGGGGTCGATCGAGTCCAGGAGCCCGTTGATGTCGAAGCCGAAGGGGTCTGCGACCACAAGGACGCTGCTGCCGGCGTCCAGGCCGGTCGGAAGACTCGCCCCGTCCAACCGGTACGCCTCCACGGGCCCGGTCCACCCGGCCCAGAGCACCAGGCCCGGCGCCTCCTCCACCTCCTGGCGCTGGGCCAGCACCGCCCCCGCGGTGCATCCGAGCAGGTGGGCGGGTGCGAGCGTCTGGTTGACCGTCTGGGCAATCTGGGCAGCCCGGTCGACGTGGGCCGTCGAGAGGAACATGACGGCCAGGTCGGGCCCGGGTCCGAGCCGGTCGAGTACCTCTCCGACCACCTCTCCGACAGCGGTCGCCGCGTCGGGATGTCCGGAGAGGGCTACGGCGTAGGCCACAGACTGACTGTCAGTCGGCGGACGGTCCGGGCGGGAGGAGCGTGTACGGCACGACCGTGGCGGGGCCCTGGTCGATGCGGCAGGCGGCCTCCACGGTGCCGAACTCATGGAACTCCAACTCGGCCCGGACGAGGCGGTAGCCGAACCTTCCGGGTTCGACGGCGATGGGCTGGACGTTGCGGGCCAACTGCACCCCGTCGCGGGTGAACACCACCTCCAGCACGGCCTGGCCGGAGTGGTCGGCAGGGCAGCGGACCATGACCATGAGGTGGGGAGACCAGGTCACGGGGGCCGGCCCGGGTGATGCCGCGCTGAACTGGACGCCGGTCAGGTCGATGTGCGTGGCTCCACCGGGCACCTGTCGGAGCTCCAGTCCCTCGAAGAAGAGGGCCGCGAGGATCTGCATGTGGCGAACCTAGACGACAGGCCGAAACCCCTAGCATGGCGTTCCGTGAACTGGCGCCTGGTCCTCCCGCTGTTCCTGTTCACGGTGGCGGTCCTGGCCGGGGTGCAGGCACAGCGGACCGACGGCTCGGCCGCCGCCTACGAGCCCACGGCCGGTCGCCTGCCGGCCCGGACGGTCACGCCCCTCCTGTCTGTCCGTCGGGTGCCCGAGTTCCTGCAGGCGCCGACAGCGGTACGAAACCTCAGGGCCGACCTGCACGGGGCGGTCGCCGGCCTGCCGGAGGGAACCTGCGTAGAGGTCGCCGAGCACGGTCACCAGCTCTACACGCTGGAGGCCGGCCGGGGGCTGGTTCCAGCGAGCGCGCAGAAGCTCCTGACCGGTCTGGCCGCGTTGCGGCACCTCGGCCCGGCCATGGTCCTCAGCACCCGGGTGGTGGCCGAGGTGCCGGTGGTCGACGGAATGGTCGACGGCGACGTCTGGTTGGTGGGTGGCGGCGACCCGCTCCTCATGACAGGCGGATATGCGGCCCGGTTCGATGACCCGGACCCCTACACGGACCTCGGCGACCTGGCCCTCGCCCTCGTGGAGGCCGGTGTACGCGAGGTCAACGGCGGGATCGTGGGCGACGAGTCCCGATACGACGCCATCCGCTATCTGGGAACCTGGCCGGATCGCTTCAAGCCCGGTTGGTCCATCCAGTCCGGCCCACTCAGTGCCCTGAGCGTGGACGACGGCTTCCAGAACTGGGACGCGCTGAACACGGCAGCATCCCTTGGCACGCCCGCCGGGGATCCGGCTGAGAATGCCGCCCGACTGTTCGACGACCTGCTGGAGGCGGAGGGCGTGCTCATCCGACGACGGCCCGATTCGGGCCGTGCGCCGGCCCATCCGGGGATGGTCACCCTGGCCGTGGTCGGGTCGCCCCCGGTCAGCGCCCTGGTCGAGCAGATGCTGGTGGAGAGCGACAACACCACCGCCGAACTGCTGTTGAAGGAGATGGGGTGGACGCCGGCCGATCGTGGGACGACGGTGGCAGGGATCGCGATCCTGTTGGACACGCTGGAAAGAGCAGGACACCGGATCGAAGGAGTCGTACCCCAGGACGGCTCGGGACTGGATCCCGACAACCGTGTGACCTGCTCGCTGCTGGTGGACCTCCTGGGCGACGAGGTGCACGGTGACCTGCTGGTCGCCTCGCTTCCGTTGGCAGGGGAGCGCGGGACGATGAAGAACCGCTTCGTGGGAACTGCCGGTGAGGGCCGAATCCGAGCGAAGACGGGAACGCTCCGCGGAGCCAGCAGTCTTGTCGGCGTGGCCGACACGCCCGGCGGCCGGCGGCTGGCCTTCGCCGTGATCAGCAACGGGGAGCTTCCGTACGAGATCCGCGACCTCCACGAGGATGTCATCCTGGCGCTTCTCTCCTATCCGGCAGGCCCCGCCGCAGAGATCCTGGGGCCGCGACCGGTGGTGGGCTGACCGTCGCCTCCGATCCGTCGGCTTCCGATGCTTCCGTTGGGGACCGTTCTCCTTCCCAGCGGCGTCCTGCCGCTGCAGCTCTTCGAGGACCGCTACCGCCGGATGATCGTCGACGTCCTGGCCGCGGACCGTGAGCTCGGCATCGTCCTCATCCTCCGGGGGAGTGAGGTGGGCGGCGGGGACCTCAGGTACGACGTGGGGACACGGTCACGGGTGCTTGAGGCCCGGGAGGCTCCCGACGGACGTTGGTCGGTCGTCGTCGTCGGGCTGCAGCGGGTGCGGGTGGACCGCTGGATGCCGGATGATCCCTATCCGGTCGCCGACGTCCGACCCATGCCCGACCTCCCGGGTCCCGGCATCGATCCCGCCTCCTACCGCTCGCTGGAGTCCAGGCTGCGGCGCCTGTTGGCCGGCCTGACGGAGCTGGGCGACCCGGTGGAGGCGGCCACGTTTGACCTCACAGACGACCCGGCTCTCGGCACCCTGCAGATGGGAGCACTGGGACCCTTCACGTCGTACGACCGTCAACGACTCCTGGAGGCTGACCTGGTGGTGGAGCGCTGCGGGATCCTCGACGGCCTGCTGGACGGAGCCCAGGGGGTGGTGGACATGCGGCTGGGGCTGGACTGGGACGCCGGCGGGCCCGCCGCCGGGTCCTCCCGGTAGCGTGGTCGCCCCATGGGATCCGACCGCTTTTCCGAGGACAGGACCACCGGCGACCTTCCGGACCTGCTGAGGCGCTACCTCCGCCAGGAGACGGTCGAACCGCTCCGGTCGGCCGGCCGCTTCCTCCTGTTCGGCCTGGTCGGAGCCTCCCTCCTGGGCCTCGGGACGGTCCTGCTGGTGGTGGGTGGCCTCCGGGCCCTTCAGGCGTCGGCGCCCCTGGACGGTTCGTGGTCCTGGGTGCCGTATCTGGCCGCAGCCCTGGTCCTGGTAGCGGTGGCCGGCCTTACGGTGTCCCGCATCGGCGGACGGACGAACCTGGATGGATGAGGACCGCATCACCAGAGACGACCTCGAAGCAGAGTTGCGAGCCGTGGTCGGCGATCCCGAGGGGCCTGTCGCCGGCCGGCGTCCGACCCTGGTGGTGGTCGCCGCGGTGACCGTGGGGGTCGTGGTGGCCGTGGTCTACATGGTTGGGCGGCGGGCCGGCCGACTCCGCTCCACGGTCGTAGAGGTCCGTCGCTTCTGATGTCGGGATTCGGCTCGACGCTCCTCGGGCGGGGGGTTCGCCGGGGGATGTTCGGCGGGCACCGGGGGTGGCAGGGTGTTCTCCTGGTGGTCCTGGCCGCCCGGCTACTGCGTCTCCTGGGTGGCCGTCGGCCGGTCGTCCACCGGACCCGACTGGAGGTCGGCGAGGCACTTGAGGTCCGACACCTGGGCAGCGGGGGCGGAGACCGGTGATCGTCGAACTCCGGAATCCGACCCGCACGTTGGAGCTGGATGGCCCGATGGCCGTCACGGCCCTCCTGGCCCGCCTGGGTATACCCCGCGAGGCTGTTCTGGTGATCAGGGACGGAACCCTGGTTCCGGGAGACGCCATGCTCGAGGCCGGCGACCGGGTCGAGGTCCGCTCGGTGATCTCCGGAGGCGCCCGGTGAAGTGCCGGGTCTGTCGCGGTCCAGCCGTCATCGACGTCCGGCGCCACAACGCCAACTTCTGCGCGGAGCACTTCCTGCGGCTGTGTCGTGACCAGGTGGCCAGGGCCATAGGCGACCACGAGATGCTCAACCCCGGCGATCGGGTCCTGGTGGCCGTCTCGGGTGGGAAGGACTCCCTGGCCGTCTGGGACATCCTGGTCGAGTTGGGCTACCGGGCCGACGGGCTGTACCTGGGCCTCGGCATCGACGGCTACAGCCCGGAGTCCGAGGCCTTCGCCCGGGCGTTCGCCGACGAACGGGGACTTTCCCTCGAGGTGGTCGACCTGCCGACGGACTACGGCTACGACATCCGGAACGGCGCCCGCACGGCCAAGCGGGTTCCGTGCAGTGCCTGCGGGCTGTCCAAGCGGCACCTATTCGACGAGGCTGCGAGGAGGGGCGGCTACGACGCCGTGGCCACCGGCCACAACCTGGACGACGAGGCGGCGGTGCTGCTCGGCAACGTGCTCCGGTGGCAGGGGGAGTACCTGGCCAGGCAGCGACCTGTGCTGCCTGCCGGCGACGGCTTCCCCCGAAAGGTCAAGCCACTGGTCCGGCTGGGGGAGAGGGAGATGGCCGCCTACTGCGTACTGCGTGGCATCGACTACATGGTCGAGGAGTGCCCGATGGCCGCTGGGAACAAGCACATCGGCTACAAGGAGGCCCTCAACTCCATCGAAGAGCGGTCACCGGGAACCAAGCAGGCCTTCTACTTCGGGTTCCTGGATCGGGCGGCCGACCGGTTCGCCCCGGACGACGACAAACGCCCGGCGATCGGCAGGTGTGTTCGATGCGGCGCTCCGGCCGGCGGCGAGGTCTGCGCCTTCTGCCACCTCCTCGAGCGGACCGGCGGCCACCTGCCGTCTGATGTCCCGGACGTCCCGGTCCACCTGGGTCGAGGCGTTCCAGAGGCCTCTTCGTGAGCAGGAGGTTCGAAGTGGGTGACCAGGTCCTCCTGGTCGACCGCAAGCAACGCCGCTACCTCATCGCCCTCGTCGACGGAGGCGAGTTCCACTCCCACACCGGCGTGCTTGCCCACGACGGGATACTCGGCGCTTTCGAGGGGGTCTCCCTGCGGTCCAGTCGGGGGGGCACCTTCACTGCCTTCCGACCCACGCTGGCCGACTTCGTGATCAAGATGCCGCGCGGGGCCCAGGTGATCTATCCGAAGGACCTGGGCCCGCTCCTGATGCTGGCCGACCTCTTCCCGGGAGCCCGTGTCCTGGAGTCGGGGGTCGGATCCGGAGCACTCTCGATGACGATGCTGCGGGCGGGGGCCGAGGTCGCCGGCTACGAACTCCGCGAGGACTTTGCGTCCCGGGCCAGGGCCAACGTCACGACGATGCTGGGCGAGGACGCCCTCGAGCACTACGACGTACAGATTCGGGATGTCTACGACGGAATCGACGGCACCGACTTCGACAGGGTCGTCCTGGACCTACCCGAGCCCTGGCGGGTGGTTCCCCATGCCGCCGGCTCCCTGCACGCCGGCGGCATCATCGTTGCCTACACGCCCAGCATCACCCAGGTGATCCGTTTCCGGGAGTCGCTGGACGCCCACGGCTTCAGGTTTGCCGAGACCGTCGAGGTCCTGAACCGGACCTGGCATGTGGAGGGGCAGGCGGTCCGACCGGACCACCGAATGGTGGCCCACACGGCATTCCTGACACACGCGCGCCTTCTAGGCCCATGACGGCCCGGCGGGTCGCTGCCGCCGTAGCGGTGTGCCTGGTGGCCTACTTGGTCGTCCTGCTGGTGGCCAGCCTGACGGGTGGCGAGGTCGAGTCCATCGGTCCAGCGGCGGCCACCTCCACGATTGCCGGTGGAGATGCCGGCACCGGGGACGGCCAGCGGCCTCCTACGGGTCACGGAATCCAGCCTGCGCTCCTCGAGCGCCTCCAGGCCTCGACGGTGCAGGTACGGGGACTCGACTGCCGTGCGGCGCAGTTCGGGACGGGCTTCGTCGTGGGGTCGGACCTGATCGCCACGGGAGCCCATGTGGTGGCCGGAATCACGGCGCCCATCGTGAGGGTCTACGGAACCGATGTCCCCACCAGGGTGGTGGCCTTCGATCCGGTGAGCGACCTGGCCCTCCTCCGGCCTGCCGACGATCTCGGCCTACCCCAGACGCTGGCGCTGGGTCCGACCGAGGCCGGATCCGTCGGGGCCGTACTGGCCCATGACGACGACGGAGGTCCGGTGGTCCTGCCGGTGGTGGTCCAGCGCCTGATCCGTGCGACCGGTGAGGACATCTACGGGATACCGGCCGGCGGACGCGACGCCCTGGAACTCTCGGCGAGGATCCACTCCGGCCATTCGGGAGCGCCGGTGGTGGACGGGGAGGGAACGGTGGTCGGGGTGCTGTTCTCCAGGCTTCGGGGAGGCGGTTCGGTGGCCTATGCCGTGCAGAGCAACGAGCTGGTCGCCCTCATCGAGGGTCTGTCAGCTGGGACCCGGCCGGCCGGCCCCTGTCGTTGAACCGCGTCCGAGCGGCGGATGGTCCGAAAACGGGAGATGGACGGCCCGGAGGCCGCCCATCCGAAACTGACGGAGTCAGGCCAGTTCGATGAAGATGCACTCGCCGGGGCACTCCTCGGCCGACTCGATGGTGGCCTCCTCCAGCCCGTCGGGCACCGGAGCGACGCCGGCAGCGCCGCCGGGCTCACTGAGGATCTTGTCGCCGTCCTTCACATAGGCCAGGCCGTCGTCCAGCATGGCGAACACATCGGGGGCAATCTCCTCGCAGAGGCCGTCGCCAGTGCAGAGATCCTGGTCAATCCAGACCTTCATCGTCTTCGGGTTCCTCTCTGTCGGCGCAGGTATGCCATGCACCGCGACTATCCGCCGGTCGGAGCGGCCCCGGGTCCGTGGCCCAACTTCGACTGAGCCTCCGGTCAGAGCGGGATCATACCGCTACCCGGAGGGCTTCCACGGGATCGCCCGGCAGGCATTCACCCCCGGGCAACGGCCGCCCGACGCTAGGGTCGCGTCCGGGAGGGGAGTCGTGGGAGACGAGCTGCAGGTCCCGGAAGGGACCGATGAACCGGTTGAGGATGTTGCCGCGGATGCGGTCGATCTTGAGCGCGAGGTCGCCGAACTCCGCCGGCGCCTGATCGAGGCTCCGCGCCAACTGAGCCTCCTGGAGTCCGAGGTGAGGGACGCCGGACGGGAGTTGGCGAGGGCCAACGCCCGCAACCAGAAGCTCAACTCCACCCTGGAGACGGCCAGGGAGCGCATTACCGTGCTGCGCGAGGAGGTCGAGAAGCTCTCCCAGCCACCCTCGGCCTACGGCACCGTGGTCCAGGTCAACGACGACGGGTCGGCCGACGTCCATTCGGGCGGCCGCAAGATGCGCGTCGGGGTGCATCCCGACCTCGCAGACGACCTGACCCCGGGCCAGGAGGTCGTCCTCAACGACGCCATGAGCATCGTGCTGGCCAGGCGCCACGAGACCACCGGCGAGGTCGTCACCGTGAGGGAGGTCATGGCCGGTGGACTCCGGGCCGTGGTCGTGGGCCGTGCGGACGAGGAGAAGGTCGTCGAGTTGGGCGCCGAGCTCGTCGGCGTCGGGCTGCACAGCGGCGACTCGGCGATGCTGGACCCGCGGTCCGGCCTTCTCCTGGAGCGGCTTCCCCGACCCGGCGTGGAGGACCTGGTCCTGGAGGAGGTGCCTGACATCACGTATGAGGACGTCGGTGGCCTGGATCGCCAGATAGAGCAGATCGTCGACGCCGTCGAGCTGCCCTTCCTGCACCAGGACCTGTTCGCCGAGTACGACCTGCCCGCCCCCAAGGGAATCCTCCTCTACGGCCCTCCGGGCTGCGGCAAGACTCTCATCGCCAAGGCGGTTGCGAATTCGCTGGCCACCAAGGTGGCCGAGGTGTCCGGAGACGTGGAGGCGCGCAGTTACTTCCTGAACATCAAGGGCCCGGAGTTGCTCAACAAGTACGTGGGGGAGACCGAGCGACAGATTCGACTGGTGTTCCAGCGGGCGAGGGAGAAGTCCGAGCAGGGCTGGCCGGTGATCGTCTTCTTCGACGAGATGGAGTCCCTCTTCCGGACCCGCGGTTCGGGAATCAGCTCGGACATAGAGTCGACAATCGTGCCTCAGCTCCTGGCCGAGATCGACGGCGTCGAGACCCTGCGGAACGTCATAGTGATAGGTGCCTCCAACAGGGAGGACCTCATCGACCCGGCCATCCTACGGCCGGGGCGGCTCGACGTGAAGATCAAGATCGAGCGTCCTGACGCCGTCGCCGCGGCCCAGATCTTCTCCCGCTACCTGGTGGGGGACCTGCCGATCGACGAGGCGTCCATCGAGACGATCGGGGGCGGGGATCGCAACAAGGCGGCGCTGGCCATGATCGACGACGCGGTGGCCGAGATGTACTCCGAGGAGGACCGGAACCGCTTCCTCGAAGTGACCTACCAGAACGGCGACAAGGAGGTCCTGTACTTCCGGGACTTCGCCTCGGGGGCCATGGTGGAGAACATCGTCCGCCGTGCGAAGAAGTCAGCCATCAAGCGCCAGTTGGCCGGTGGTCCAAGGGGAATCTGCCCGGAGGACATGGTCCAGTCGGTACGTCAGGAGTTCTCCGAACACGAGGACCTGCCCAACACGACTAATCCCGACGACTGGGCGAAGATCTCCGGCAAGAAGGGCGAGCGGATCGTCTACGTCCGGACGCTCGTGACCAACCACGACGACCAGTCCGGCGGTCGTTCGATCGAGGGCGTCGGTACCGGGCAGTACCTCTGACGTCTCCAGCGGCGTCGGATCCCGGTCCCGTCGGCCGGCCGGAAGCTACAAGTAGGGTCCGGCCATGGCCGTCCCCAAGACCCTTGGCATCGAGACCGAGTACGGGATAGTCCACCGCGGGGTCGACGCCCCGAACCCGATCAGCGCATCCTCGCTGCTGATCAACGCCTACCTGAGCCGCCGTGCGGATCCGGGTGGGGGACCGGGCGCCCCGCGGGTGGGGTGGGACTTCGTCGACGAATCGCCGGCGGTCGACGTCCGTGGTTTCACGCTGCTGGACGCCATGGCGCCGGAGATCGAGACCCACCTGGTCAACGCCGTGCTCACCAACGGGGCCCGCTACTACGTCGACCATGCCCACCCTGAGCTATCCACCCCGGAGTGCGCCGACGCGTTGTCGGTGGTGCTCCAGGATCGGGCCGCCGAGATGATCCTGATCGAGTCCATGGAGGCGGCCAACGAGTTCCTACCCGAGGACCAGGAACTCGTCGTATACAAGAACAACTCGGATGGCAAGGGCAACAGCTACGGCTGCCATGAGAACTACCTGATGGACCGATCCACCCCATTCGGCCGGATCGTCCAGCACGCCACCACGCACTTCGTGACCCGGCAGGTATTCACGGGAGCGGGCAAGGTCGGCTGCGAACTGCCCCACCGGGATCGGAGCCACATCGAGTTCCAGCTCACGCAGCGGGCCGACTTCTTCGAGGAGGAGGTCGGCCTGGAGACGACCCTGAAGCGGCCGATAATCAACACCCGCGACGAGCCCCACGCCGATCCCCTCAGGTACAGGCGGCTGCACGTCATAGTGGGAGACGCCAACCTCTGTGAGGTGGCCACGTTCCTCAAGTTGGGGACCACCGCCATCGTCCTCGGGATGGTGGAGGACGACGTGCTGGACTCGACGGTGGCGGTGGCCGATCCTGTCCGGGCCCTGCAGGCCGTGTCGTGGGACCTCACCCTGTCGGAACCGCTGGTCCTCACGGACGGCCGGACAGCGACTGCCATGGACCTCCAGTGGGAGCTGCTGGAATCCGCCCAGAAGTACCTGCTGGACCGGGGCCCGGAGTCGGTCGGGGGCCCGATCGCCGAGCAGGTCGTGGAGCGCTGGGAGCAGGTCCTCTCCGGTTTGGAGCGGGATCCAACCAGCCTGATCGGCCAGGTCGACTGGGTCACCAAGCGCCACCTCGTGGACGGGTTCCGGGATCGCCATGCTCTGTCGGCTGACGATCTCAGGCTGGCCGCCCTGGACCTCCAGTACCACGACCTGCGGCCCGGTCGCTCGCTGTTCGCCCGCATGGGTGCCGAGGTGCTGGTGGATCCCGTCGATGTCCGCAGGGCGACCAACCATCCCCCCACCGACACCCGGGCGTACTTCCGGGGCCGCTGCCTGACCCTCTGGCCGGAGCGCATCGTGGCGGCCAACTGGGATTCCATGGTCTTCGACGTGGGAGGCGAAGCCCTGCGCCGGGTTCCGATGATGGAGCCCTCCCGCGGCACGGAGGAACACGTCGGTACGCTCCTCGACACCTGCGGGTCGGTCGAGGAACTGCTCGAACGGCTCTCGGGCTGAGACCGCACGGAGGAACGCATGGCTGAACGGGAACAACGACAGCGTGGTGGTTCGGATCGGACCGCGGAGGAGGCCGAGGTCACCGACGTGGCCGCCACCCCGGCGTCCACCGAGCGGTCCGACCGCCTCAAGGGGGAGATGGACGACCTCCTTGACGAGATCGACGAGGTGCTGGAGTCCAATGCCGAGGAGTTCGTGAAGAGCTACATCCAGAAGGGCGGCGAGTAGCCCGTCGGCGGCGGCGGGTTAGCCTCCGGCACGTGACGCTTCCCCTCTTCATTCCCGGCGACGACCCGGGTCCCGACTTCCTCGGACTCCTCGACAGGCTCGGTGTCGGCGCCTTCAAGCCGACCGGAGCGTTCGATGCCGCCCAGATCACCCACGGCACCACCGTTGTGGCGATCCGGTACGCGAACGGCGTGGTCATGGCCGGCGATCGACGCGCCACCACCGGACACCTCATCAGCCATCGCTCAATCGAGAAGGTGTTCCCCGCAGACAGCTACTCGGGCATTGCAATCGCCGGTGCGGCCGGGCCGGCCATGCAGATGGTCCGCCTCTTCCAACTGCAACTGGAGCACTACGAGAAGGTGGAGGGCAGCCCGCTGAGCCTGGACGGCAAGGCCAACCAGCTCAGCCAGATGCTCCGCAACCACATGCCGGCGGCCATGCAGGGCCTGGGCGTCTTGCCGCTGTTCGCCGGATACGACGCCCGCCAGGGGCAGGGTCGCCTCTTCCAGTTCGACATGACCGGTGGTCGCTACGAGGAGAGGGACTACGCGGCGACCGGATCCGGTGGCCTCCACGCATCGACGGTGGTCAAGCTCAGGCACCATGGGGGAATCGGGGCCGACGAGGCGATCGACGTTGTGGTCGAGGCGCTGTTCCAGGCTGCGGACGAGGACAGCGCCACCGGTGGACCGGACCCGGTACGCGGCATATATCCCGTGATCGCCACGATCACCGCTGAGGGCTTCGAGCGCCTGGCTGACGAGGACGTGGCCTCCCGGACCTCGACCCTGATCAGCCGTCTCGGAGGTGCATCGTGAGCATGCCGATGTACATCTCGCCCGAGCAGCTGATGAAGGACAAGGCCGACTACGCCCGCAAGGGCATCGCCAGGGGACGGGCTGCCATCGGTTGCACCTATGCCGATGGCGTCCTGCTCTGCGCTGAGAACCCCTCCAACACCCTTCGCAAGGTCAGCGAGATCTACGACCGCATCGGCTTCGTCGGGGTCGGCCGGTACAACGAGTTCGACCAGCTCCGCATCGCCGGGGTTCGCCACGCCGACTTCAAGGGCTACTCCTTCAGCCGTGACGACGTGGACGCCAGGTCGCTGGCCAACCAGTACGCCCAGGCCCTCGGGCACAACTTCACCCACGAGATTAAGCCGCTCGAGGTCGAGATGCTGGTGGCCGAGATGAGCGAGGAGGACGGTGGCGACCAGCTGTTCCACTTGCTCTACGACGGCACCGTGATGGACATGACCTCGTTCGTGGTCATCGGCGGCGAGGCCGATGCCATCCGGGAGCGCCTAGAGGCGACGTGGTCCAGGGAGGCCGACCTGAGCGCAGCCCTCGGTTCGGCGGTGGGAGCCCTGGCAGGACCCGATCGGGCGCTCGTCGGCGACGACCTAGAGGTGGCGATCCTGGCACGCCAGAACGACCGTCGTGCCTTCCGTCGGATCGAGGGCGACGACCTCGACGACCTCCTGGCGTGACGGCCGGCGGCGACCCGTTAGCCATCGGACGCCGGCGACCCTGAGGACCCGACGGTGCAGCGCCGGATTTACGGGATAGAGAACGAGTACGGCATCACGTGCACGGTCGACGGAGCACGTCGCCTCAGTCCGGACGAGGTAGCCCGCTACCTGTTCCGGCGGGTGGTCTCCTGGGGACGCAGCTCGAACGTGTTCCTGGTGAACGGTGCGCGCCTCTACCTCGACGTGGGATCGCATCCCGAGTACGCCACACCGGAGTGCGACTCCGTCGGTGACGTCATCACCCATGACAAGGCCGGGGAGCGGATCCTCGAACAGCTTGTGTCCAGCGCCGAGGACCGTCTCCGGGATGAGGGCATCGACGGCGACATCTTCCTCTTCAAGAACAACACGGACTCGGCCAACAACTCCTACGGGTGCCACGAGAACTATCTGACGACCCGCCGGGACGACCTCTCGGACTACGACGAGGTCCTGATCCCCTTCCTGGTGAGCCGCCAGATCTGGGCCGGGGCCGGGAAGATCTACGAGAATCCCCGGGGTGGTGCCGGGTTCAGCATCAGCCAGAGGGCCGCCCACATCTGGGAGGGTGTCTCCAGCGCCACGACCCGCTCCCGGCCGATCATCAACTCTCGGGACGAGCCCCACGCCGACGCCGAGAGGTACCGACGCCTCCACGTGATCGTCGGGGACTCGAACATGAGCGAGTACGCCGCCTTCCTCAAGGTCGGAGCATGCGGGTTCTTGCTGCGGATGCTGGAGGAACCCAGCGTGGTCTTCCGGGACATGACGCTGGAGAACCCGATACGGGCGATTCGGGAGATCAGCAACGACCTGACCTGCCGGCGGCCGATCCGCCTGGCAAGCGGGCGCGAGGTGACTGCGCTGGACATCCAGCGGGAGTTCCTGGATCGTGCGCTCCGGTTCGCCGATCGGCGGGAGACCACCGCGGAGGAGGACCGGGTGCTGGCCATGTGGGAACACTGCCTGGACGGCATCGAGCGGGATCCCCTGAGCCTCGACCGGGAGTGCGACTGGGTCGCCAAGTACCGCTTGGTGGAGGCATTCCGGGAGCGACACGGCCTGGCCCTCTCGGACCCCAGGGTTCTCCTCCTCGACCTCCAGTACCACGACGTGAACAGGCGACGGGGGCTCTTCTACCGCATGCAGGATCGGGGGCTGGTGGAGCGCACAACCACGGATGCTGCCATCGCGGAGGCTGTGGAGGAGGCACCGGCAACAACGCGGGCCAGGCTGCGTGGTGAGTTCATCCGACGGGCAAAGGAACAACGTCGGGACTTCACGGTGGACTGGGTTCACCTCAAGCTGAACGACCAGACTCAGCGCACCGTCCTCTGCAAGGACCCGTTCCGCTCCGAGGACGACAGGGTTCAGAAGCTCATCGACTCGCTCTGAGCGCTGGTGGGTCGCCCGTGTCCCCGGGACGACTCGTCATAGAGTGCCGCCATGGCGGCGATGAAGAAGTTGGAGCGGCTCCTGGACCTGGTCGCACTGCTCCTTGAGGCGGAGCGGCCGTTGGGCCGTCATGAGATCCGGGACGGGCTGCCACCCGGCGCCTATGCCGACGACGACGAGGCCTTCCGCCGCACGTTCGAACGCGACAAGGACGAGCTCCGCAACCTCGGGATACCGATCGAAGTGGAGCCCCTTCCCGGGTGGGATGCATCGCAGGTCGGCTATCGGATCCACCGTTCGGCTCTGGAGGCAGACCTCCCGGCGCTGGACCCCGATGAGTTCGCCAGCCTCGCCCTCGCATCGGCCATGGTCCGGTTCGAGGATGCGACGCCCGACGTCCCCATCTGGATGCTGGGTGGAGGCGGCGGGGATGCCGACCTCGACCGGTCGACCCCGCTGGCCGATATATCCGGGGATCCGGTCGTCCCCGACCTGATGCGCGCTGTGACCGGTGGACGGGTGGTCTCCTTCGGCTACAGGGGAGAGCGTCGGACGGTGGAACCCCACCGGCTGGTGTTCACGAAGGGCCACTGGCAACTCTCGGGCAGGGACCGGAAGCGTGGGGCCGGACGCCAGTACCGGTGCGACCGCTTCGAGACCGGGGTCGACGTCAGCGATGAGATCATGGACCCGCCGGCGGTGCCGATAGACGTCAGTGACGACCACGCCTGGCTCTTCGGGGATGCCGACCTGGTGCCCGTCCGCCTCCTCGTCGACGAACGACACGTCGCATGGCTCACCGGGTTCCTGCGGTCGGCCGAGGTGGTGGAGCGACGCGATGACGGCTCGGTCGTCATCGAGGAGCTGGTCCGGGAACCTGATGCCTTCCGGTCCTTCGTGCTGACCTTCCTGGATGGTGCCGAGGTCCTGGAGCCGGCCTGGTTCCGCGCCGAGATGGTGGCCTGGCTGGAGGCACTGGCTTGAGCGTCCCGAGCGCCGCTGACCGGGTGCATCGCCTCCTTGCCCTGATCCCGTGGCTGGAGGCGACCCACCCCGCTGGAGCCGACATCCAGGCGGTGGCCGAACGGTTCGACTATCCGGCCGGAGACCTCATTCGGGACCTCACCGACGTTGTCAACTTCGTGACCGCGGATCCCTACCAGAGCTTCCTGGTGTTCGACATCGTGGTCACCGAGGATCGCATCCGGGTGGACCGCAACGATCTCCTGGGTAAGCCGATGCGCATGGACCCCGCCGACCTGACGGCCCTGGTGGCGGCGGGCCGAGCCGTGGCGGCCCTGGTCGACGAGGACGACATGGGGCCGTTGGAGCGGGCCGTGGCCAAGCTGGCCGGGGCCAGGGGCTCGATGGAAGAGACGGTGCAGATCCGCCTGTCGGCCGGCGACGAGCCGGTCCTGGCCGTGCTCCGGGAGGCGATTCGGACCGGCAGGTGCGTGGACATCGACTACTACTCCTACGGTCGTGACGTGGAGACGACGCGGGTCGTGGAGCCCCACCGGTGCCTCTACGACGGCTTCTGGTACCTGATGGGCCACTGTCGGCTGGCGGGCGACCGGCGGGTCTTCCGCCTGGACAGGGTGCGCCGGGTCAACGTGACCGACCAGGAGTTCCAGCCGCCGGTCGACATGGCCGACGCCATGGATGGCATCCCGGTGGATGGGAGCCTCCCCGAGGTGACGCTATGCCTCAGCCCAGAGGTGCGATGGGTGGTGGACCAGTACCCCCATACGGGCATGGTCGCCGAAGACGACGGGCGACTTCGGGTGACCCTGCCCGTCACCGCCGAACGGTGGCTGGAGCGACTCCTGCTCCGCCTGGGTCCGGCAGCCGAGGTCGTGGGTGCTCCTGTCGGGCTTGGAGAGGACCTCCGGTGTGCGGCCGCCAAGAGGGTGCTGGCCCGCTACCGCTGAGGATGCGCCACCGTCTTGCCGGGCGGGACGGCTAGGTTCGGCCCGTGACGGACGAGACGCCCCACGACGAGGTTTCCGGGCCGGACCCGGCGCGTTCCGGAGAGTCGGACGGCCAAGCATGGACCGACGACCTGCTCGCCAGGGCCCGGGCCCGTTCCCTCGGCCAGCCGACGGAATCCGAGGATCCCCGACAGCCCTCAGGGGAAGCACCGCTCCCGGCCGGACCGTCCCACCACGGACCGGAACCGACCCTGCAGCCCCCGGTAGTGCGGAGTCCCATCGTGACCAGGGCCGACCTCACCGGCGGGACGCCACCTCCGGCCGCATCCCTGGATGGGACCTTCTCGGTGTCGACGGCGCCCCTTCCACCAGAGGTGCGAGTGGAAGCGCCACAGGAGGTGGATCTGGGGATCCCCGGCAGGGGAGTGTCGGCCCGACGGTCAGTGCTGGAGTGGGGGTCGGTGCTCCTCGGGGCGTTGGTGTTGGCGATGCTGGTGCGGGCCTTCCTGTTCCAGGCCTTCTACATCCCATCGCCGTCGATGGAGCCGACCCTGTGGTCCGGGGACCGGATCCTCGTCAACAAGGTGAGCTACGACCTCCACGACGTCAACCGGGGGGACATCGTGGTCTTCCGGGCGCCACCGGGTTCCGGCATCGGTGACGATGACCTGATCAAGAGGGTGATAGCGCTCCCCGGCGAGAGGGTGACCGCGGAGGAAGGACGCCTGCTCATCGACGGTGGTCTGCTGATCGAGCCGTACCTGCCGTACCAGGAGGGCACCGCCGGCTTCGGCATGGTTCCCTGGTGCGCCGATGGTGGGGACGGTGCTTGCACGGTGCCGGACGGCCATGTGTTCGTGATGGGTGACAACAGGCCGAACTCGCGGGACAGTCGTTACTTCGGCCCCGTGCCGATCGAGTCCATAGTGGGGCGTGCCTTCGTGAGGGTGTGGCCACTGGGGGCCCTCGACCGACTCTGAGCCGTCCGGCCCCGTCAGAGGACTGGCCGACGCCTGGCGAGGCCGTCAACGAGACGGTCCACGTGGTCACCGTAGATACCGTCCAGCCCGAGCTTCAGCAGGCGATCGATCTGGCGAGGGTGTTGTGCATCCCACCCGAGGCACAGGAGGCCGAACCGCTGGAAGAGGGTTACCAGCCCCCCACTCCAGTCGGGTTCGGGAAGGTTGACGGCATCGACACCTGATCCCGCCAGGTCGGCGGCCCGCCGCTCGGGACCCTCGACGATGTGGTCGAACCGCGTGGAGTGGACCAGGCGGAGGTCCCGGTCCAGGTCCCGCCAGTCGGCCAGGAGGGCGTGTTCCGGGTGGCAGATCCACAGCGACCCGGCGGCGCGGTGTCGGCGCGCCACGTCAAGGACGGCATGGATGGCGGCGGGGTCCTTCAGGTCCAGCGACACCTGCATGTCCGGTCCCACGGTCCGATAGAGGTCCGCCAGGGTCGGTACGGAGGCGGGGATCGCGGTGTGTGGCACATCTCCGATCGGGCGCCGCCGGAACAGCGATCCGACCCGGCCATCGTGGTGCAGGACCGGAACGCCGTCGACGGTGCACCACACGTCGCTCTCAAGCCCGGTGGCACCCATGGAGCGGGCAGTTGCGAAGGCCTGGAGGGAGTTCTCGGGGGCATGCGCCCGTCCGCCCCGGTGGGCGAACAGGATTGGGTCGGAGGACCATTCGGCGGTGGTGGACACCGGCCCAGTCTGCCGGTCGGCCGGGCCGGTGGGCCATCCGTCTACGCGTAGGATCGTTATCGTGGACGGTGGTTGGGTTCTGGTCGCCCTCGGGCTCGTGCTGGCGGTGGTCGCCACGAGCCACCTCAGCGCCCTGCTGGCCCACGAGCTGGCGGTGACCACCGAGTCCCTCGCCCAGCTGGGACGCCTGAGCGTGGCCGTGGGCGACCTCGCTCGTTCGGCAGAGCGATTCGGCGTCGGCGTCGCCCGGGTCGGCCGTCGGTAGGTTCGCCTGATGGGCAACCTCGGGGGCGGAGAGATCCTGGTCATCCTCATGCTCGGCCTGCTGGTGCTCGGCCCAGCACGCCTGGCGGTGGTGGCTAGGCACATGGGCAGCATGGTGCGTGAGGTACGACGGGTCGCCGAAGGCTTCCAGGAGGAGATCCGGGACCTGGTGGAAGATCCCTCCATCGAGACCCTGGCCCGGGAACGGGGTCGTCACCTGACCGTGCCGGACGGGGCGGCTCCGGACCGGCCCACGGAGCAGGACGGTGCGTGAGGGCGATGGCCGGATGCCCCTCCTCGAGCACCTGGAGGAGCTCCGCCGACGGCTGATCCGTTCGGTTGCGGCCGTCTCACTCGGGGCGGTGGCCTGTTGGATCCTCTACCCGCAGATCCTTGACCTGCTCCTCGAGCCCTACTGCCAGATCCGTGGCTCGAATATCAGGTCGACGACCTTCGGTAGCGGGTGCGAGCTCCTCGTGACGGATCCCCTGGAGCCCTTCGGCGTCCGGATGATGGTGGCTGGCTACGGCGGCGTGGCCCTGGCCATGCCCGTGCTCCTCTGGCAGGCGTGGCGCTTTGTGGCTCCCGGCCTCCACGTTGCGGAGCGACGCTGGGCAATACCGTTTGTGGCCCTCGGTGTGCTGCTCTTCGCCTCGGGCTGCGGCCTCGCCTACTGGAGCATCCCGCGGGCGCTGGACTTCCTGATCGGGATTGGCGGCCCCGACCTGGTGAGCGTGTTCTCACCGTCCCGGTATCTGGGCTTCGTGGTCAAGATGATGCTGGCCTTCGGCCTGGGCTTCGAGTTCCCACTGGTCCTCGTATTCCTGCAGTTGATCGGCGTCCTCACCCCTGCGGCGCTACGGCGGACCCGGCGCTACGCGGTGGTCGGCATCGTGGCCCTGGTCGCCGTGCTGACCCCAAGCGGTGATCCGTTCACGCTCCTGATCCTGTCGGTGCCGATGCTCCTGTTCTACGAGTTGGCCATCCTCGTGGGAGCACTCAGGGACCGCCGTCGGCGACGGGCCCGGGTCAGGTGAGCGACGGCCGTCCGTTCGAGTTGGACCGCTTCCAGGTGGAGGCGATGGCCTCGGTAGATGCCGGACGGTCGGTGCTGGTGGCTGCCCCGACGTCGAGCGGCAAGACCGTGGTGGCCGAACACGCCGTGGACCGGGCACTCGCAGAGGGCCGACGAACCTTCTACACGGCTCCGATCAAGGCACTCTCAAACCAGAAGTTCCGGGACCTGGGTCGACGGCTGGGCACAGACCGGGTCGGCCTCATGACGGGGGACCAGGTGGTGGCCCCCGAAGCTCCGGTGGTGGTCATGACCACGGAGGTGCTCCGGAACATGCTCTACTCAAGGTCCGATGCAACCCGGGGCCTGGGCTGGGTGGTCCTCGACGAGGTCCACTTCCTGGAGGATCCGTACCGGGGTGCGGTCTGGGAGGAGGTCGTCCTGAACCTCGCTCCGGACGTCGGCCTGGTGGCCCTATCCGCCACCGTCTCCAACGCCGGCGAACTCGGAGACTGGCTGACGGCCGTCCGGGGGCCGACCGACGTGGTGGTGGAGACCCGACGGCCGGTCCTGCTCCGGACCCACTACCTGGTCGCCGAGCGGGGGAGGGGACGTCGACTCCATCGCCTGGCCACCCATCGGGGAGGGTCACCAAATCCTGACGGCCGGCATTTCGACGCCGACGACAGCGGCCGACGGGGCCGTGGAGGCGGAAGGGGCTCACGGTGGGCGACCCCGCGGCGTGGCGAGGTACTCGGCGAACTGGCCGACCATGGCCTCCTTCCGGCCATCCACTTCATCTTCAGCCGGGCGGGTTGTGACGAGGCCAGAGACGCCATCCTGGCCGATGGAGTGTCCCTGAATGACGAGGCCGGCGCCGGGGCCGTGGGCGACCACGTGGCGGCACGCCTTGCGGGGCTTCCTCCAGGGGACCTGGACGCCCTGGGCGTGGATAGCTGGACCGACGGGCTGCGACGAGGGGTGGCCGCCCACCACGCCGGGCTGGTCCCGATATTCAAGGAGGTCACCGAGGAGCTCTTCGCCATGGGACTCCTGAAGGTTGTCTATGCAACCGAGACGCTCGCCCTCGGGGTTAACCTGCCGGCCCGCACGGTGGTGATCGACCGACTGACGAAGTTCACCGGCCAGACGCACGAGGTCCTGACGCCCGGCCAGTTCACCCAGCTCACGGGCCGCGCCGGTCGGCGGGGCCTGGACAGCGACGGCCACGCCATCGTCTGCTGGTCGCCCTTCGTGTCGTTCGACCGGGTCGCCGGCCTGGCAGGTAGCCGGGATTTCGTCCTCCGGTCGGCCTTCCGCCCCACGTACAACATGGTGGCCAACCTGATCGTGAGCCGGACACGGGCCGAAGCCGTGGACCTGCTGGCCCGCTCCTTCGCCCAGTTCCAGGTTGATCGGCAGGTGGCGAATCGCCAGCGCCGCAATGCCGAGAAGCGAGGAGAGGTGGAGCGCATCCGGGCCGACCTCGTGGAGGCGTCGGTGGTGGACGGAGACCAGGTCCCGGTCGCAGCCCTGCGGCCCGGTGAGGTGGTGGTCCTTGACGACGGCCTGGCCCATCTGGTCCTCTCGGTCGCGCACCGGGGCGGTGGTCGGGTCAGACTCCGGAGCCTCGACCAGGACGGCCGGATGGCGACCGTGGACTCAGCCGAACTGGGTCGGGCCCCCGTGCGGGTCGGAGAGGTCGCCCTGCCGGCACCCTTCGCCCCGGACCGAGCGGAGTTCCGCCGGGCCGCCATGGTGCGCCTCGACCCCTTCGCCCGAGAGGAGGAGGTCGACCCGGCGACTCGACGACGCCTGGCACGCCTCGAGCGAGACCTGGAGAGGGCCGTCGGCGGCCAGCCTGGCGGTGACCTGACGGCGCGGCTGGATTCCTCCCTGAGAGTCCTGGAGGCCCGTGGCCTTGCCGACGGCTGGACCCTCCTGGAACGGGGACGCGCCCTCACCTCCATCCACAACGAGGCCGACCTGCTGGTCGTCGAGGTACTGGCCGCGGGCCAGCTGGACAGCGTCGGAGCATCCATGCTCGCTGCCCTGGTGTCCTGTCTCACCTACCGGAAGCGCGGGCCCGGCGAGCCATCGACCGTCCGTCTGGGGGGTGGATTCGGCGCACGCTTCGAGTCGATCGTGGCGCTGGCTGCCGAGATCGCCACCGAGGAGCGCTCGGTCGGGATGGAACCGGCAGATCCACCGGATCCGGGGTTCGCGCACATCATCCACGCCTGGGCCGACGGCGCGGAGTTGGACGAGGTGCTGGAGGACGCCATGACCGGGGGAGAGTTCGTCCGTAACGTCCGCCTGGTCGCCGACCTGCTCCGCCAGGTGGCGAAGGTCGCCTCCCCGCTTCTGGCCGACGTGGCCGAGGTGGCCGGTGGCCGCCTGAACCGTGGCGTGGTGGCCCTTTCCATCGGGGCACCCCCCAGCGGGGACGCCGTCGGTCAGGAGGCTGCAGGGTGACGGTGGAGCGGGGCCGCGACTGGGGAGGACCAGGCCCGGTTCCCGACGACGCCGTTGTGGTGGCCTCCAACTCCGACCTGCGGGCCGTGGTGACCGGAGCCAGGCGGGTCGGCCGAGCCGTCCCGGTCGTGGCGCTTGTAGGAGGGGACCTCTGCCGAACGCTTGGGGGTCGTGGCGAGGTGCGTCCGGGTGGAACCGGCACCCGGGTGGTGGTGGACATCGGCTGTGTGCTCCTGGACGGTCGGCTCCACTGGTTCGTCGCCCACCTCGTGGCCCGTTCGCCGGGCGGCTTCGGGCGCTGGTGGGTGGCGGCCAACGCCGCCCACCACGGACACTGGAACCTCGCTCCCCGGGCCCATCCAGGCGACGGGCTGTTGGACGTGCTGGATGGACGGCTCCGAGGTGCGGCGTACCTGGCGGCCTGGCGTCGCCTGAGGAGGGGCGACCACGTTCCACATCCGTCCATCGACTACCGGCGGGTTCCGGCGGTCCAGACATCCTTCGACCGGCCCCTCACCGTACGCCTGGATGGCGAGGTTGTCGGTCGGGCCCGAGACCTCGCGGTGCGGGTCGAGCCAGCGGCCCTCAACCTGGCGGTCTGAGCCGGGCTCAGAACCGCCCAGGACCCTCGGGTAGGGTCCCGACGATGGGCGACGCGACAGGTGACCCGGTGGATGCGGCCCGGCGGGCGGTCTGCCAACGGGTCGACGAGTTGGCAGGCGTGCTCCTGGAGACCTCGCGGGCCATCCACGACCAGCCCGAGCTGGCCTTCGAGGAGCACCTTGCCCACGAGTTGCTGACGGGGGTGCTTGCCGACCAGGGAATCGACGTGGTCCGCTCCGCCTACGGCCTCGAGACGGCGTTTGAGGGGTCGGCGGGCACCAGGGGCCCGGTCGTGGCGGTCCTCTGCGAGTACGACGCTCTCCCCGGGATCGGCCACGCCTGCGGTCACAACATCATCGCCACCGCCGGCCTGGGGGCCGGCCTGGCCGCTGCGTCGGTGGCCGACGGCCTGGGGGGCCGGGTCCGGATCCTCGGGACTCCCGCCGAGGAGGGTGGGGGCGGCAAGGTGATCATGATGCGGAGGGGCGCCTTCGACGAGGTGGATGCCGCCCTAATGGTGCACCCGGCGGACGCCGATCTGGAGAACATCACGAGCCTGGCCATCCAGCAGGCCCAGGTGGTCTACAGGGGCCGCGCAGCCCATGCCGCGGCAGCCCCGGAGAAGGGACTGAACGCCCTCGATGCGGCAGTACTCGGGTACGTAAACGTGGCGGCCCTACGGCAGCACATCGCCCCGGACGAGCGGATCCACGGGATCTTCACCGACGCTGGTGAGAAGGCGAACATCGTGCCGGTGCGCGCCGCCGCCAACTGGTACGTCCGGTCGCCGACCCGGGCCCGGTTGGAGGCCCTCAAGCCGCGCCTCGCCGCCTGCCTCGAGGCCGGGGCGGCAGCCGCCGGTTGCGAGGTGGAGATCGAGTGGATCCAACCGTCCTACGACGAGGTGATGGACAACCGGGCGCTGCTGGACCGCTACACGGCCAACGCCGCGACCCTGGGGCGTACCGTCCGAGCGGCGGTCGAGCACCAGGTCGTGGGAAGCACCGACATGGGAAACGTGAGCTATCTGGTGCCGTCCATCCACCCGATGATCAAGACGGCTCCGGCAGGCACAGCGATCCACACGGAGGCATTCGCCGACTGTGCGAAAAGCGAGGAGGCCGACCTGGCGATCCTCGACGGAGCCAAGGCGATGGCCCTGACAATCGTGGACTGCTGGACCGACGATTCGGTTCTGACCGAGGCCCGAGAGCAGTTCGAGCACCTGAAGGGCGTCCGCGCCGGATCCCGCTAGACGGCGTAGGTTCGGCGCCCGTGACGACCTACGCGGCCGAGGAATTCAGCCCGGACGAAGCAGACGTACTCCGTCGCTACTTCACGAACCTGGACCAGCCGGTGTTCGCCCTGGTGAACCTTCCCGAGGTCGTGAAGGGGGCCCTCTTCGCCAGGTACTCGCGGTCGGACAAGAGCCTCCGTCGGCTCTTCCTGGATGAGTTCGTCGGCGAGCTGGACATCTCCGGTGACGAGACGATCGATGCCACCGTCGGCCTGCGGCGTGCCGAGGAGCTGTACGACAAGGTCTTCTTCGAGTACGGCGACGACAGCGTGGCCCAGTTGGGCGGCGTACACCTCGCCTGCGAGCAGGCCTCCAACATCCTGACCAAGGTCCTTGAGTGGGGCCGCCTCATGGCGTATCTGGAGCAGTCGACCCGCTACATCGCCTACGACTCCAGGCTGGCCGGTCGCTACCGCTACTTCCGTGACCCGGAGGTACTGGCGTCTGCCCTCGGAGCCCGCTACATCTCGGACATGGACCGCCTGTTCGAGGTCTACACCGACCTCGTCCGTGACATGAACGGGCACTTCCGCGATCGACTGCCCAAGTCGCCCGGTGACTCGGACTTCGTCTACCGGCAGGCCATCGCCGCCAAGGCATTCGATGCCGTGAGGGGGGTGCTGCCTGCGGCCTCCCTCTCCAACGTGGGGATCTACGGCACTGGCCAGGCCTACGAATCCCTCCTCGTGCGCATGCGGGCGCACCCTCTGCCCGAGGCCAACACCTACGCCGAGATGATGCTGGCCGAACTCCGGAAGGTGATCCCGTCGTTCCTGAAGCGGGTGGACCTGCCGGACCGCGGCGAAGAGGTGGGCAGGTATGCCTCCGACGTCCGCGAGCGCCTCGAGGACCTGGCCGATGGCTACTTTCCGCCGGGCCAGCCGGTGGCCGGCTCACCGGTGGTGGACCTGACCGACTGGGACCCTGATGCCGAGGTCAAGTTGGTGGCGGCCGCCCTCTACCCGGTGACCAACCGTTCCGACCGGGAGGTAGAGGCCAGGGTCCGGGGCATGTCCATCGAGGAGCGACTCACCGTCCTTCGCTCGTTCGTGGGAGACAGGGGCAACCGCCGCCACCGACCGGGTAGGGCCCTGGAGCGTCCGTCCTACCGATTCGACGTGCTGTCGGACTACGGTGCCTTCCGGGACATGCAGCGCCATCGGATGATGACGCTGGACTGGCAGCGACTCTCTCCCGACCACGGATACGTACGGCCCCCCGAGGTGGACGAGGCCGGGGTCGGTGGGCGGTTCGACGCTGCCATGGAGCGCTCCCATGACCTCCACGACCTACTCCGGGAGCCGTTCCCGGACCAGGCCCCGTATGCGGTTTCGCTGGCCTACCGCGTCCGGTACCTGATGCACATGAACGCCAGGGAGGCCATGCACGTCCTGGAACTGCGATCCACCCCCCAGGGCCACCCCTCGTACCGGGAGGTCGCCCAGCAGATGCACCTCCTCATCGCCGATGTCGCCGGGCACCACGCCATCGCCGAGATGATGGCCTTCGTGGACCATTCGTCGGAGGCGGAGTTGGAGCGCCTGGATGCCGAACGGCGGGCCGAGAAGAGGCGCCTGGCCCGTGGTGGGGGTTGATGGCCCGTCGATCCTGTCTATGATCCCGCCGCGACCAACCGAACGGCCTGCCCGAGGATCCGATGAGTGACGACGTGAGTGACAAGCCGATGGACGAGGACCTGGCCGAAGACGAACCTGACGACGACTTCGACGATGGGGACGAGGTCGAGGATCTGAGCGACGACGCCGGCGTGTCGGGCGACAAGGACGACGAGGAGGAGGACGACGAGGACGAGGAGGACGGGGCCGGCGCCCATCCCGCCGTAGCGGCCGGTGACGACGAGGACGAACCCGATCCGGACGAAGTGGAGGCCGACCTGGGTGAGATCCTCCGGGACCGGATCGCCGCCAACGAGGAGGACGACGAGGAGGAGGAGGAGAACGTTCCGGCCCCGGTCCCGACGGGAGAACTCGTCGAACGCCAGGACACCGAACTCCATTGTCCGCACTGCTTCCTGCTCATACAGGCCAAGACGGTGGCCGAGACCGGGGAGTGCGGCCACTGCGGCGGCCCGATCTCCTGAGCCGGCGACTCCGCCGCTGGAGGAAATCCTGATGGAGGAATCCACCCGTCCGGCCCGACCCGGAGACCTCGCTGTGCTCGTGGACCTCGCCACGGCGGCCCGTGGGGAGTTGCTGGACAGGAAGGGCGGCGACGTGGCCGAACGCCTGGATCCCCACCGGCACGATCCTGCTGCCAGGATCGGAACTGCACTCGATGATGCGGCGACGGTGCTCCTGGTCGGCACGATCGACGGCACCGTGGTCGGTTACGGCCTGATGACCATGGGCGCGGTGTCTGATGGCTCTGGACAGGCCGTCGTGGAGGAGATCTTCGTGGAGCCGGAGGCCAGAGCCGTCGGAGTCGGGGAATCGATTCTCGGGGCGCTGCTGGAAGTGGCGAAGGAGCGGGGGGCCCTGGCCATCCAGTCCGTTGCGTTGCCGGGTGACCGGGCCACCAAGAACTTTTTCGAGACCCATGGGATGGTCGCCAGGGCCATCATCGTCCACCGTTGGCTGGACGGCAGGTGACCGGCGGGCGGCCCGAAATCTGCGTAGGGGCCGTTGCCGTCGACGGCGACCGGATCCTCCTCGTCCGCAGGGGGACCGAACCGGGCATGGGCCGCTGGTCCCTGCCGGGCGGTCGGGTCGAGGCTGGCGAGGCCGTAGCCGCTGCTGTGTTACGCGAACTTCGGGAGGAGACCGGGCTGAACGGGGTCTGTGGTCCGGTGGTCGGTTGGGTGGAGCAGATGTCCGTCGACCACCACTTCGTGATCCTCGACTTCCGGGTCGCCATCCTGGACGACGGCCCGCCGATCGCCGGCTCTGATGCGGACGAGGCAGCCTGGGTGGACCTGGCGTCACTCGACGGCGTTCCCCTGGTGGACGGCCTGGCGTCGTTCCTGGTGGAACACGACGTGGTTCCGGGGTCATTCCTCTCCCTGGACTGACCCGCGGCTGAGCCTTCAGCAGCCCGTCCAGCGGGGCGCCCGCTTCTCCACGAATGCCCTGGGGCCCTCCCGGAAGTCCTCGGTGCCTACCACCTCCCGAGTGGCGTCGGCTGCGAGGGCGAAGGCGTCGTCGTCTTCCAGCAGGTGGGCTGCCAGCACGACCCTTCGGGAGGCACGAACGGCCAGCGGGGCATTGGCGTTGATCACCTCCGCTAGCTCCAGGGCGGCATTCAGGGCCTGGCCGGGCTCGACCAGCCGGTTCACGAGGCCGTGCAGGTGGGCGGATTCGGCGGAGAGGTCCTCGCCGGTGAGGGCGAGCTCCATGGCGACGTTTCGCGGCAGAGCCCTGGGGAGGCGAAAGAGGCCTCCGGCGTTTGCCACGAGCGACCGCTTCACCTCGGGCAGGCCGAACCTGGCAACGCTGCTTGCCACCACGAGGTCGCAGGAGAGCACGATCTCGGTTCCACCGGCCACGGCCGGGCCCTCAACAGCGGCGATCAGGGGCTTGGTGCGGGTCCGACGTACGAGGCCGGCGAACCCGCCGCGTTCGGTGGAGAGCCTGGCCGAACCGGCGGCGATCGCCTTGAGGTCGGCACCGGCGCAGAACGACGGCCCGTTGCCGCACAGGATCCCGATCCACAGGTCGGCGTCCGATTCGAGGCGGTCGATCGCAGCCTCGAGGTCCTCGGCGAGCTGCTGGCTCACGGCATTGCGGGCCTCCGGGCGGTTCAGCGTGATGATCGCCACCCGACCGCGGACCTCGAAGGTGACCGTCATGCCGACGACCCTACCGAGGGGATGTCGGCTGCCCGGAAGCGGCCGTCAGTTGCGTTTGCGCCCGCGGCGGGCCCGGGGCGGGGCCGTCGGCTCGATTCCGAACGCCGCTGCGATTGCTGGCACGCTCATGGACACCCGCTTCACGGCGTCTAGGAGCTGGTCGCCCGGCTCGGCCGGCAACCCGGCGGGGACGACACGCAGGTGGACGGGGGAGAGGGCCACGGCGTCCAGAACGGTGGACCAACGGTCCTGCCCCGTGTCGCTGGTCAGGCTGGCGTCGGCCATCGCCGCGAGGCGGTCCAGGATCGGTCCCGGGAGCGGGGCGCCGGCCTTGGGAGGTCGGGAGCTGAGGCGCAGCGCCCGGACCACCCTGTCGTCGGCCAGGGCGGTCGTGACCTCGGCCAGCCAGGCCTGGTGCTCGCGGTCCACCCGAGCCGTCAGCGCCTCGCGGAGCTGATCGGCGAGGGCACGGTTTTCGTCGGTCTTGAATGCCGACTCGGCGGCCACCACGACCGATCGGAGGTCCCGCAGGTCCACCTCCTCGATGCCGGCCAGTGCGGCGTCGGCGCGGTCCTGCCAGTCGGCGGTCCTGATGGCGGGGTGGATCCGCTCCGCCAAGGTGAGGAGCAGGTCTGTGGGGATGCCCGGCTGGCCGGCCTCTTCGGCGGCCTGGTTCTGGGCCTCTACTGCAGCCCTGACCCCGGGTATGCCGTCCCTCGCCAGGATCTGGGCGAGGGGCCGCTGGTCCTCGGGCAGGCCGACGATGGCGGCCTTGCGGTGGGTGCGGCGTGGGCGGAGGCGTCGCGCCCGCGGCTTGGCGTCGGCGGTGGGGGTCTTACGTGGTCGACGGCCGGTCTGGCCCCCACGCCTGGAGGCGTCACGTCCCGCGTCGTCAGCCCCGCCGTCACGTCGTCGCCGGCGGTCTCCGTCGGGGCGGTCCGTCCCGTCCCGCTTCGCTCGCCCGTCGCCGTCACGTCTCTCGCGTCGTCCCCGACGGTCTCCCTCGCGTCGCCCACCGGAACGGTCGCCATCGCGACGACCACGCCCACCGGCCAACTTCGTGGTCACAAGGGGCTCACTG